>PFUQ01000147.1 GCA_002790175.1 Flavobacteriales bacterium CG_4_9_14_3_um_filter_32_8 | reverse complement strand
TGGCAAGTTTAGATCCGATACCTTGAACTCCGTAGCCAACTTCAGCACTTCCGTCATCATAAGCATAATAAGAACCAAAAACCTGATAAGATAAAACAGTGTCATTATCAATTTTTATATCGTTTGGACTAATATCAAAGTAATTTTTTATCTGAAACACTTTCGTTTGAGAAGCATCGGATGGAAAGGTAAAATCGTTAATAAAAGATGGGGAAACATTATACACTGCTTGAGGTTCTGTGAAATTGGAATAAGCACTTACATTTTTAGAGGCGGGTAAAATAGGATAAGTTTCAACAATTGGTCCTGCTCCGTTTGCATCAATTACTTGATATTCATAAAATACAGCATAAGTGGAACTGTGGTTATTTCGATAAGTTACATCCATTGCTGTAGCCATTAACCCAATGGTATCAGTTAAATAATGTGACCATGGCATTGCTGTATAATCTTTTAACATATTGTGATGATTGGTAATAAACGAAACGTCATTGAGTGCAGTATCTGCATAATTTCTATTGTCGTTTAAATAAACATAATCAACATTCCAATGATCTACATTTCCAGATAGGGTAGCCCAGTTTACAAATCGAAATTGAAAAGCATTATTTTGAAAAGAAGTATCGACAGGTATCATGACCTTTTTAAAAGGTTGATTTGGAGCCCCTGCGACTCCCCATACTCTTACCCAACTACTATCAGCTAATCTAAAAAATTCTAATCGTAAACTATCTTTCGATTCTGGTTTATTTCCATTGCCTTGAGGTTGGTAATAAAAACTTAAATATACACTATCAATTATCGATGATAAATCGATGGGTTGTGAAGTTAAATAATCAGCTATTCCCCAAGAAATTGGGTTGGTAAAATCGTAAGGGTAACCCGTAGAATCAAGCCCATCAAAGGTTGCTACACCATAAGTTATGGGATTATCTGGAAAATTAGAATTAATATATACATCCATATCTTGCCATAGATTGGCATCTGCGAAAATATAGTTCTGAGAAAAATCATCAATAAATGGTAATGTTAACAATACCTTGTTGTTTGATTTTTTAAGATAAGGAGAATCAGGATTGTTGATGTTTTGATTGTAGAATGCTCTAATGGCATTGTTCATTCCTAATTGCATAAGGGTATCTTTTTGTGCAGAAACGGTGATTGCTGCAACAAAAAGGAACAATGATATGAGTGTTTTTTTATTCATTACTAGAACCCACTTATACTATCTATGGGTGGATTAAAATTAATTATACTAGGGTCGTTGGTAAAGTATAAATCAACAGAACTTCCCATGTTTATTGCAACACTTTGGCTATGTACCGGAGATTGTTTATAAACTCTTGCGTTCAACGTATCTTCTTTAGTGGTACATGTACAACTACTATAATCACTAAAACCAATATTAAGGAATGCTTCGAGTAGTTTACTAGTTGCTTCTTCTAGAGTTAGATTAATTAGATAAGGAACAATAACATTTTCGCCCGACAAACCACTTCCAATAGTTAAATTAATGACAGAATTTTTTAATATCCAATCGCCATTTTTAATTGCTTTTCCTTTGATGTCCATTTTTAATACAACATTTTTATCTACCGAAGGAATATAACTTAATTTTCCTATTCTAAATCCTAAACTTTCTAGCTTTGCAATGGCAATTCTAACTGAGTTGTCACCAATAATATTTTGAGGCATTTGTGTTTTGGGAGGCGTTATTTTTGAAGTTGTAATGTATATCGTTCGTTTTTCTTTAACTAAATCTCCTTTGGCGGGGTCTTGTTCTACAACAATTCCTTTTTCAACATTAGCTATGTAAACAGAATCCAAAATGGAGTAACGTAGATTTTTTTCTTTTAGTACTTCTTCTGCTTCACTTATTGTTAATCCTTCTAAAGATGGAACGCTTATCGTTTCGTTGTGGTGGGTGTAGTTATCTATGAATTTTAAGACACCAAAAATAACCAATACAGCCAATAAAATTGTAATTGCAATATTGATTAAAAAAGTTTTACTAAAAAATAATTTAAACATTAAGTGAGATTAAGATTTAACCAAAAGGCAAATATATTAAATATTTACAAGTAGAAAATTATATGTCTATACTATAACTTACTCCAAAAATATGGTTGTATTTTAATTTTTTGACATTAAATTTATTATCAAAGAGGTAATACAATTTTAAGGAGTTTTCATCATTAATTGCCCATTTAGTTCCAATGGACAAACGTGTCTTATTGATAATATGTTGATCGTTAAACTGATAAAAAACTTCGTAACTGACAAAAGGAGTTAACTTTTCGTTGATGCTGTAATTAGTAGTTACTTTTGTTCGGTTAAAAGTAGGGCTGTTCTCTTCAGGCAAACTACTTTTTACTTGGAATTTTGTTTTAAAATCTAATTTTAACTTGCTTAATTTTAGTTTATAGCCAACACCAATATCAATTCGATGAGCAAGATTATAATTACTGGTTTCGTAATCATTTTCTCTAATAAATCGGTAGTTTGCACCAATATACAATCCTTTTTTTATTTTATATTCAGCACCTAATTCGGTAAAAAATTTGCCAAGGTGAGTTATGTTCTCATCAAACCTAAATTCTTCACCTAAAGAGAATTCAAAATCGTTAATTTTTTTATTTACAGAGAAATTTGTCCATTGTTGAGCATCGCTAATTACTTGAGCACTTATAAAAAATGGAAGTAGGAATAATAGGATAATTATTTTTTTATTCATTTTTATTACTAACATAAGTATTACCTTCATTGTAACTATTCATTGGGTCTTCTTCATAATAATAGACAATTATTTTAACTGTATCTCTTAAGAAATCGATTTTTCCTATTTGAACTCTATTAATATTTAGCCCTGTTCGTTCTTTTAAATCAGCAATTAGTTGAGCGTGATTTTCTGGTTTAATGTTTTCAATTTTTTCATAGACCACATCTTTTCTGGATTCGTGTTTTAATAAGAAAACTTTCTCTAACAAAAAAGTTGCGACAACAATTGCTGAGTTCACAAATAAGAGTTCTGCTAAACTCACCTTTTTGTCTGATAAAGAATTGACAATTGCAATGGCAATAATCATAAATAAGTAGGTCATTTCCTTGATTGGAAGTTGTTCTGTTCTGTACCTTAAAATGCCAAAAATGGCAAAAAGTCCGAAAGCAAAACCAAGTTTTAGTTTAACTCCGTTTAATAAAATACAAACGAAAAAAATCAATATATTAAACAAGAAGTAGGTAAAAAGATAATCTTTTCTTTTATGAATGGGGTAATAGATTGCCCTAATGACAATGGTTGCAACTGAGAAATTGATTAAAAAGCGGATGAGCATTTCAAAGAAATTATCAAAGTCTATTAATTCAATTCCTAAAATTGGAATACTAAGCAGAAAGTCTGGTATCATTTTTTAACTTATTAATTTTTAATATTTTTTCTTTAAAATTGTTAGATTTAATATCTTTATTTAGCAACGCAGTACCAATACAATACTTACTCATTCCACTTTTTTGGACATGGTATTTTTTAATGGCTTGTATAAAATCTGAATTAATAGAAGCCTTTTCTTGCTTCACTTCAGCAATAATAATGTGTGAAATACTGCTCTCTAAATTTGTTGAATAGGATTTAAAAGATAGATTTAAATCGATGGTTAATCTTTCTTTTTTAGTTTTGTGTGCCAAGGTAATTCTTGTAAATTTATTCCATAAAACAGGAATTAGATGTTCACTTTTATAAAAGGAGTTATTCTCAATAAAACTTTTCGATTTAGGAGATAAAATGGTTTCGAGCGTATCAATTTTTTTTCTTGATTTAATAGTTCTCTCTTTATTATTTTTCAACTTTATTTCTAGATAGTTCAAATCCGATTCAATGTATTTTCTAAATCTAATTTTAATTCTATTGGTTTTTCCATTGTGATGTTGGAGGTAGCAATCTAAATTTTTTGTATCGTAGTATAGGGTTTGGTAACTATTTGTTCTTTTCCCATTAATTTCCAAAATAGTATAGTTATCTTTAATGTCATTTAAAATTAATGGAAGTAAATCAGCTTCGAAAACAAA
>PFUQ01000173.1 GCA_002790175.1 Flavobacteriales bacterium CG_4_9_14_3_um_filter_32_8 | reverse complement strand
TATCGTTCTCTTCTTCTCTTGTAACTTTACTAGAAACAATTTTTTGAAATTCCTCGTCATAAATTAACTGATTTATAGCGTCTTTTAATGCCAACTCATATTCGTCAGTATATGGTTTTGCCTTTTTTGAATTAGAGTACCCATAAGCTGTCTTGTTAAATGCGACTTCTTTTTTATTCATATCAAAAACCACCCATTTAACCAAAGTAGAAATATTAAAACCAGATGTTCCTAATGTCTTTACTTGCGTAGTAATTACTTCTGCTCCTATAGTAAAATCAATCTTTTCTAATTTCTCTTCAAATAAAGTTTGTTTTACAATACTCACTTTAAAACCAAGGTCTGCCATTTGTTGATTGATATTCCCCATCATTTTTTCTGCTTCGCTTTCTGATATTATATAGTAATAGTTATCACTTTTATATTTAAATCTTGAAAAATTAACAATGTTTAAATTTTCTTTATCTAAATGTATTTCAGTTGGAATTTCAGTTAAGTTAAAAGTATATTCTTCTTTTTTAATAATTTCTTTAATATATTCTCCTTGGGTAATATATCCTTTTTTGTAGGCTATAATAAAATTATCGTTAGGATTATCACCTTTTAATGATAAACCTTGAGGAGCAACGATATTGTCTTTAATTAAATATCCAGTTGAAGAATATACTTTAGTTTTTTGAGCGAAAGTATTTCCAAATAATGAGAGTATTACGATTACTAATATTGTTTTCTTCATAATGTTTTTATTAAATATTTTACCTAATTTTTATTTTTATAAACGAATTCTTGGTGCAATTTACTATTTTTTGATTTATTAAAAATGAAAACGTATTCCCATTGATGCTCCATAAAAATTGTTTCCTCGATTATTAAAATTAAATTCTTCTATATCTAGACTACTTATAGATGCAAATGGGATATTAATATCGCTTTCTAAAAATAGGTTAATATCACCTATGAGAAATTCATACCCAGCTCCTGTATTTACAGTAAATTGATACGTTGATTTCGACTTGCTATTTTGATTTAAAAGATCATAATTTTGTTTATCATAAATATAAGTTGTTTCTCGTTGAACAACATTAAAACCTATTCCCATTAAAAAATAAAATCCTCCATACAGTAAATTACCATTTCCAAAATACATTTTTTGAGTATATTCAAATTGTACTGATTTGTAGTTACAATTACCCGTAACTTCTATATAATCTGCTAATGAGTTAGGAATGTAAGTTGATTTTTTTGTTGCGATGTATTTCTTGGTGTAAGCTCCAAATGAAAATTGAAGACCACTTCGCCAAGAACCAGAACGACCAAATTGCTCTTTCATTTGCTCGTATGATATTCTAAATCCTAATAAATTTCCAGTACCTACGTTTTCTCCAAAATAATTATCATAAGAAAAGCTAAAGGCTAAACCATTTTCCTGAGTATAACCTTTACATAATGTAAGTACGAATATTAATGTGAAAAGAATTTTTTTCATTGTTTACTTTAAACTTTTGTCCATTAAATAAATCATCGAAGCCATTGCTGCAGCACCTAATTCTAATTCTCTTTTATTAACTGCTTCAAAAACATCGGCTGCCGAATGGTGGTAGTTAAAATAAGGTTGAGAGTTAACAGATAAACCTAACTGAAGCATATCTGGATAAACTTTTTTTAGAGGACCAATATCTACACCGCTGTGTCCAGATTTAAATTTATACAAATTAAAATTATAGAGTAATGTGCTGTATTGATTGACCAATTTTAGCTGCTCTTCGCTACCCCAAACAGAAAAACCTAAAGGTAAAAAACCTCCTGCATCACTTTCTTGGGCACAAATATGATTTTCTTTATTTTCAATAGCTATTTTTGCATAACCTTCGCCACCTTTGTTGCCATTTTCTTCGTTCATAAATAATACACACCTTAATTTATGGTTGGGTTGATAGCCCAATTCTTTTAAAATTTTTAAAGATTCAATACTTTGAACAATTCCTGCTCCATCGTCGTGTGCCCCTTCACCAACATCCCATGAATCTAAATGACCTCCCCAAGTAATTACTTTTTCATCTTTTCCGTTCATTTCTCCAATAACGTTGTAGGATTTTACATCGGGTAATGTTTCACAATTCATTTCAATTTTTAAAACAACTTTTCCAGTTTTTAGCCAACTGGATAACAAATCGGCATCCATTGTGCTCATTGCTGCTGCTGGTATTTTTTTAACGGTATCTTCATAATGCAATACTCCAGTGTGTGGAAAATTATCCGTTGAGCTAGCTAAAGAACGAATAACACAAGCTTTTGCTTCTAATTTACTAGCTTCGTTTGCACCATCTCCACGTTGGTAATAACAAGAACCATAAGCTTGAAAAGTTTCCAGTAATTTTTGGTCGAAAGGTTCATTGAAAAAAACAATTTTTCCTTTTACTTTTTCTTTACCTAATGCTTTTAATTCTTCCAATGTTTTTACTTCAATAATTTCACCCTCCATAAAACCATTTGTACCTACCGAACCTCCTAAAGCAAGGATGTGAAGTTTTTCGGTAGCACCTTTTTCGTTAGTTATCCATGCAGCTTCTTTTGTCCCACGCACCCAATGAGGAACCATTACTTCTTGTAAATAAACTTTATCGAAATGGTAAGAATTCATTAATTTCTCGCCCCATTTAACTGCCATTTCTGCTTCAGGGGAGCCTGAAATACGATTGCCAACACCTTTGCAAAGACTTCTTAAATTTTCATAAGCTTGTCCGTTTTCTAAGGCTTTATCATATATTTTTCTGATAAATATGGAGTCTGTTTGACAAAAAGTGGTTAAAGCTGGAAACAGTGCAACAAAAAGAAGTATTTTTTTCATGAGAAAATGAAATTAAAAATAAGAAACAAAAGTAATCAAATATTGATGATTTATATTCTTTTTTTGTTGTTTCAACTGCTAAACGATTTTAAAGAATAAAGGCTTAATTTGTACAAATTAAGCCTTTATAATTAAATGATAACTTGTGTTATTTTAAATTAATACGTAAAAGAATATCTTGTTTCTGTTTTTTGTATAACTCTAATATTATTTCTTTATCACTTGGTTGAATTATACGACTAGTAGTAAATTGAAATACAGGTATTCCCTTCACATCTTTTAAGTCAAACAACGAAAGTTTAGAGACATCTCCTGATGCATCATTTATTTTATATGCAGTTAGGAAGCCACCTTTTCCTGACATATGTGTTTCGGGATACTTATTTAAAGGTAAGTTAATGTTTTTAATATTATCTAAATACAATAAATAGTGATCTTTACCTGTACTCATATATTTATAAGATAAGTCTGGTCCACTTCTTTTGAAAGAAGTAGTAAATCCACCAAAACCAAAACCTCCGCCTGAACTAGAAGATGAGAATTTTTGACTTTTTGGAAGTTTTTTCATCCAAGAAATTTTACCATCCGCAGTCAACTTTGTCATAAACATTTCAAGATAATTGTATGTATATGTCGTTCTGGAACCTCCTTTAGAAGAATAAGTAGTTGTCGTTTTAACGTAAAAGACTTCGCCTAAAAGATTAAAACTACCGTCCTCATTAACTATAATGTCATCCAGACCTAACTCGTATATCCCTACTTCTTTTCCTTTATCTTCTTTTTTCTCATTTTTTTCTTGTTTTCTTTCACTTACATTTTGATTGATGATATCTAAAGGAATATCATGGAATTGTTCGTTTTCTATTTCCCCTCTAGCATTGATTACCGAAACATACACTCCATTAGCAGAACGACCTTCACCATAAAATCCAGCACAATAAATAATTCCATTTTTACCTTCTTTTAATGTAATTCCATGAGGAAAATATCTTCCGCCAGCATTGATTTCAGTAATTTTTGGTTCATCAGAATTATTGTATTGAAGTAATTCTAAATGCGATTTTTCACCAGTTCTTACTCTTGCTAATAAATAAGCATTTCCCCTAGAATCAACTGTGTATCCAAGGTTGTCCATCATCGCTTCAGTATAAGGCATGGTAATTTCTTTTTCCCATATTACTTTCAAATCTCCATCAAACACTGTCATCCCAATTACATCTTTATTCACCTTGTCACTTTTTACTTTTGGATGTCTTCTATAAGTCATTAGAAATTTAGATTGATCAAAAGAATCATAGATGTCAATTTTATCTTT
>PFUQ01000052.1 GCA_002790175.1 Flavobacteriales bacterium CG_4_9_14_3_um_filter_32_8 | reverse complement strand
TTTTGAAAGAAATCAATTTTTAGAACCCACCTTAAGAAATCAGTTTTTGACGGAGCATAAATTCTATTTGTGAATTGACGAGCAATAAATCGCTGGTTAATTTATCTTTCCTTTTTCGTAAACGATAAATTTCGGAAGCGGTATCAATAATTTTTTTTAAATCATCGGTATTCCAAGGTTTGGAAACGTATTTAAAAATGTTTCCTTTGTTAACGGCATCAATAACAGCCTCTATGTCGGTATAACCAGTTACTAATATTCGCATCGGATTAGGGTATTTTACGATAATAGATTCTAAAAATTCTACACCAGTTATTTCTGGCATCCTCTGATCGGTTAAAATAACCTCTATTTCATTTTCTTCCAAAATTTTTCTGCCTTCAACAGCAGATGAAGCTATAAAAATTTTGTAAAATCTACGAAAAGAAGATTTAAATGCTTCCAGATTATTTACCTCATCATCAATATAAAGCACATTTATTTTAGCTAATTTTTTTTCTGACATATTTTTAACAAAATTTTAAATAAACAAAAAATCTTATACGTATAAATACTTAGTTTTAATTAATTAAAATACGTATTTTATCATGTTGTGGTATAATTAATTGATACTTATTAGTGTTAAAATTAATTAATAATTTATATTTAACCTCATTTCATTATTATAATTAATATAATCGAGCGTGTTTCTAATAATAAGCTAGTTAAAATGAAAAAAATAAATAATGTAATAAAGCCCATTTTTTTCGACTTAACGACTACTGCTCAAAAATATCAATTTTTTTCATTATTAGCTGCAAATCCATCGATACAACGATTGGATGAAATTGATGGGCAGCTAGCAGAATTGATTAAATTAAGAAATCCAAAAAAAAAATTGACATCAACCGAAATGGTTCAAGAAATAGAAGCACATCTTGGGAAAACAACTAAAGAAAATTATGGAGTATGGGTTTATTATCCTTGGCTCAATAAGATTATCCATTTATTAAATGAAAAGGAATTTGTTGAAGTAAGGACTAATCGCAACCAATATAAAATTACACCCAAAGAAGAAGCTATTTTAGCTACCAAAAAAATTGGAATAATTGGTTTGTCGGTTGGTAAGGCAATTGCAATAACCATTGCATTAGAAAGAATTTGCGGAGAATTAGTGTTGGCAGATTTTGATGTTATTGAACTTTCTAACTTAAATCGAATACAGACAGGTGTGAAAAATCTTGGGGTTAAAAAAACTACTGTTGTAGCCCGTGAAATAGCAGAAATAGACCCTTACCTAAAGGTAAGTTGTTATCAGGAGGGATTTACAGAAGAAAATGCAACTGACTTTTTTACCAAAAATGGAAAAATCGATATTTGTATTGAAGTATGTGATGGTTTACCTACGAAAATTGTTGCACGACAAAAGGCAAAAGAGTTTGGTATTCCTGTAGTAATGGAAACGAATGATAGAGGAATGGTCGATATTGAGCGATTCGATTTGGAGCCAGAAAGACCAATTTTTCATGGATTAACAGACCATTTAGCTATTTCTAATATAAAACAAGTGCAGACAAATGAAGAAAAACTATCTTTTATCAATGCTATAGTGGACTTTAGCAATTCATCAGTAAGATTAAAAGAGTCATTAACTGAAATCGGAAAATCTATCTTAACATGGCCTCAATTAGCTTCTGATGTTGCTCTTGGAGGAGCAGTTTTAACTCATGTATGCCGAAGAATATTGCTGAATGATTCAATTTTATCAGGCAGATATTTTATAGATCTTTATGAACTATTTAAAAAAGATGCTATTAATCATCATCAACAAACTACCTTAGACGCAAAATGATTAGCATTAAAGCATTTAGAGCAATTGACAATCCTTCTTCCTGTGAAAAATATATTGAAGGACACCGAAGACTTTTAGAGAGTTATGGTGTAGCTGAAATTGTTGGTTCAAATTATGATTGGGTACAAAACTCAGGAACTTATGTTATTATTGTTGAAAACATGGAAACTGGCAAAACTCTTGGTGGAACAAGAATACAACTAAAAAGCGATAAATTTCCGTTGCCATTAGAAGATGCAGTGGGGAAAATGGACGATAAAGTTTATGATTTAGTAAATGAATATGCTAAAAATGGAACTGCCGAATTTTGTGGGTTATGGAATTCTAAAGAAGTTGCTGGGATGGGAATTGGAAGTATTTTTTTAGTTAGAGCTGGAGTAGCAAGAGCTGGAGTTGTAATTGCAAAAGCTTTAAACATTCAATCCCTATTTGCTTTATGTGCTTCCTATACGTTTCCCATTGCAAGAAAAGCTGGCTTTATTGTTGAATCTTCCGTTGGAGATAAAGGTTGTTTCCCATATCCAAAAGGTAAGTTTACAGCTATCGTTGCAGTAAATAAAGATTTAGAAAAGCTCAGTTATGCTACGGCATTTGAGCGACAAGAAATAACTGATTTAAAAAACAATCCAGTTCAAACAAGAGTAGAGAAAGGACCAAGAGGTGAAACTAAAGTGTTTTATGATTTAATGATTAACAGCCTTGAATTGCATAAGATATGAACCTGAGTTATAGAATAAATTATTTATTGGCAAGAACTTTTTGTATCGTATTCCTATCTTTTTATGCACTTACTACTTATTCTAATTCAATCGTTATTAATCAAGAAATTGAAAAAGAAGACATTAGTCAATCACTACTTTTTTTTGAAGATTTTGAAGGGCAGCTCACCGCCAAAGATATTATAGAACGATTACATGAATTTAAAAGTAGTGGTCAAAAAGTTACCAATTTAGGAGCAACATCAACCAATCATTGGGCACTATGTGCCATTGAGAATCAAACCAACATTACTACTTTTTTACTCCAAATAGAAAGTCCGTTATTGTGTGAACTCGAAATTTATGAATTGAACTCAGCAACCACTTTTCAACTGATTTATAAATTTAATATGAATCAAAGTTCATACGCTAGAAAATATAATCATCCAAACCACATCGTAGATATTAGTGTTGGAAATGGAGAATCAAAAAAATTCTTATTTCAATTCAAATCTGGCAAAGAACTGATTATGCCTGTCTCAATTGGCAGTCAGCAAGGAATAGTAGAAGCCAATAATAAAAAAGATATCGTGTTTGGTGTTTTTACTGGTATTGTTTTAATTATGTTTTTATACAACCTGTTTATTTACTTTTCGGTACGAGACAAAAGTTATTTGTATTATGTAATCTATGTCTTTTTTTTAGGACTTACACAGAACATACTTCAAGGGTATGATTTTAAATATCTCTATTTTTTGCCTTGGCTCGCACAAAGAACTATTTATTTTTGTGGTGCTTTGGTTGGAATAGCAGTTATATTATTTTTGATGTCTTTCCTCAATACCAAACAAACAATTCCAAAACTGCATCGTTTTCTTTACTTAATTATTGGTGGGGATTTAATTGCACTATTACTTGCTGTATTTGGAGTATATAATCTCAGCTATCAACTTATTGATGCTACCGCAGGACTTGGTTCGCTCTACGTTTTATTTGTCGTTATTAAATTAAGCATTGAAGGTAACAGGTCGGCAAAATTATTTTTGACTGCTTGGTCTATTTTTCTTATCGGTGTTGTAATTTTTGTCCTTCGAAGTCAAAACATATTGCCCTATAACAATTTTACCAACTATACGATGTTGGTAGGAGCAGCAATAGAAACACTACTACTTTCTTTTGCCTTAGCGGATAGAATTAACATTATGAGATTCGAAAAACTAGAAGCACAACAAAAAACAGTTGAGGTGTTAAGAGAAAATCAAAAAATTATTAGTGAGCAAAATATTATTTTAGAGCAAAAAGTGGAAGAAAGAACTACCGAATTAAACCAAACCTTAAATCATTTAAAACAAGCACAATCGCAATTAGTTGATGCCGAAAAAATGTCATCATTAGGGCAGCTAACTGCTGGTATTGCCCATGAAATTAATAATCCTATCAATTTTGTTGCTGCCAACATAACTCCTTTGCGACAAGATTTAAAAGACATCAACACCCTTATAAAAAAATATGAAGAAATAACAATTTCAGACGACCTTGAAGAAAAACTAAACGAAATTGAACAATTAAAAAAAGAACTGGATTTTGAGTATTTAAAAACTGAATTAGTTACCATTATTGATGGCATTGAAGATGGAGCCAAAAGAACCACCGAGATAGTAAGTGGATTACGAAATTTTTCGAGATTGGACGAAAGCGAATTAAAAGTGGCAGACATTAATGAAGGAATCGAATCTACTTTAACACTATTAAAAAACAAGTTAACAGGTATTGATTTAATAAAAGAACTCAATCCATTGCCTTTAATTGAATGTTATCCTGGTAAACTCAATCAGCTTTTTATGAACATCATCAATAATGCCATTCAGGCAGTTGAGCCGTTGATACAAGAGAGCAAAAAAGGAAAAATTAAAATTAGTAGCCAACTGATAGATTCATACATTGTAATATCTATGTCAGACAATGGTGTGGGGATGAATGAAACAACAAAAGAAAAAATATTTGAACCTTTTTTTACCACCAAAGATGTTGGGAAAGGAACAGGTCTTGGTCTTTCTATCGCCTTTAGCATCATAGAAATTCATCATGGGAAAATAGAGGTAATTTCAAAAATAGGAGAAGGAACAACCTTCAAAATTAAACTACCACTTAAACAACAATAATGGAAAAAATAAAAGTGTTATACATCGATGATGAAATAACTAATTTAAGTGCTTTTAAGGCTTCTTTTAGAAGGACATTTGATGTGTATATTGCTAGTTCGGCAGATGGAGGAATAGAGTTATTAAAAGAGAATCCCATAGAAGTTGTTATTGCGGATCAACGAATGCCCGGAAAAACAGGCGTTGATTTTTTTGAATCCATCTTAAAAATTAATCCCAATCCTATCAGAATTCTTTTAACAGGCTTTAGCGATATAGAAGCCGTTGTTGATGCCATTAATAAAGGACAAGTTTATCGTTATGTAACCAAACCATGGAATGTTTTTGAACTTAAATTAACCATAGAAGATGCTTATCAGTTGTATCTTTTAAAGGAACAGAATAATAAGCTAAACTTGAAGTATAAAAAAGTTTTTACCGAATCTACAGACCCTATCCTACTTTTTGATATTAAGGGTAGGATAATTGATTATAATAATGCAACATTATTATTAATTAATGATAAAAAAGCTACGTTAAATTTTGCAACTTTCAATTCCTTACTAAAAGATAAGTCGGATGCAGAACATATTATTAACGTTATTCAGGAAAAAGGTGAAATTAAAGATTATGAATGTAAAATTTTAGCGAAAGATAATCAGGTAAAAGATTGTCTAATTTCAGGCAATGTTATTGCCAATAATTATGGGGAAATAATCAGTTATCAAGCCATTATAAAAGATATTACAGAAAGAACAAAATTGAATCAGCTGGTACTTAAAAAAATTATTGAAACACAAGAACAAGAACGAGAAAGAATAGCCCGCGATTTACACGATGGAATTGGGCAAAATTTGGCAGGAATTAAAATGCATTTAGCGAGTTTAAAATCTAATTATGATAACAATAAAGACATAGCTGATGAATTTAATAAAATACCAAAAATGCTGCAAGATGCAATTAATGATTTAAGAAGAATTTGTTTTAACACATTGCCATTAGTTCTACAAGAATATGGGTTAATAAAAGCAATTGAAGCGTTGCAAGCAAATATGTTTAATTCAGTTATAGCAGTAAAATTTAATTATGGAAAAAACTTCCCAATGATAACTAAACCATTAGAAATATCTATTTTCAGAATTATCCAAGAATTTATTAATAATAGCATTAAACATAGTTCTGCCACAACAATAGATATTGATATTGACAAGAAGGAAGGATATATTATTTTAAATTTAAAAGATAATGGCGTCGGCTTTAACATCAATGATATAGAAATTTTTAAAGGGTATGGATTAAGAAATATTAAAAATAGGATAGCTTCATTTAAAGGCGATTTAATAATTAATAGTGTTATTAATAAAGGAACGGAATACCATATTTCCTTTCCAAATCATTAAAGCAATTAGATATGCAAAAAATAAAGGTATTATTAGTGGATGATCATCAATTAATCAGAAGCGGAATGAGATCAATCATTCATACTTCTGATTATATTTTAATTGAAGCAGAATGCAAAAATGGTAAAGAAGCAATAAATTATTTACAAAAAAATTCAACTGCAATTGATGTGATTTTAATGGATATTACCATGCCAGAAATGAATGGGATTGAGGCAACTCAACTTATTACAAAACAATACCCTAATATTAGAACATTAGCACTAACGATGCATGCCGAAGAACCTTATATTATGAAAATGATAGATGCAGGAGCTTTGGGCTACATTCTTAAAGATGCTTCAAGAGAAAAAATAATTGAAGCCATAAACACCGTTTATAATAAAGATAGGTATTATAGTAACGAAGTTTCAGTAAAACTCATTAATACGTTATTAGCAGGAGATAAAAAAAAGGAGTTATTATTATCGAAAAGAGAACTTCAACTGTTAAATTTGATAGTGAATGGAATTACGAGCACAGTAATAGGAAAAGAACTGAACATAAGTGGAAGGACAGTAGAAACGCATAAACGAAACATTATCAGAAAGCTTAATTTAAAAAATACTGCTGAATTGGTGAGGTATGCTCTGAAAAATGACCTAATTATACCAAACCGTCAATAAAAGAGTGATAACGAATTTTGTTTGCTGGTTTGGTTAATGCCGACAGACTAACAGTTTTAAAATAAAAACAAAGTGAATTATTTAAAATATCTTGTTAGCGATTCGGTATTAACCGATAGGAGTTTCACTTTCTTCATCAAGTTCTGAAGGATAAACTTCTAACTTAGTAATAAAAAAGCCCTCTAACATTTGTCGGAGGGCTTACTTCGACTTCACTTCATTACGTTTGGTATCAACTTCTCGGGCAAGTCTAAAAGCAAAAATCCCCAACTTTCGTTGAGGATTTGTTGCCCGACTAGGGCTCGAACCTAGACTCTTCTGTACCAAAAACAGACGTGTTGCCAGTTACACCATCGGGCATTAAGGTCGGCAAATGTAATAAAATATTTTTCTCCTCAAAACATTTTTTTACATCAATTAACATCCTTTCAGTAGAATTACTTTAGAATTTCATATTTTCGTAAAATATAAATTTTATTCTAATGGATTACAAAAAATTAAATAACAGTATTGGATGGGTAATATGGATAGTAGCAACCTTTGTATATGTTTCTACTATTGAATCTACAGCTAGTTTTTGGGACTGTGGTGAATTTATTGCTACCGCCTATAACTTAGAAGTTGGGCATCCACCAGGAGCTCCACTTTTTATGGTGATAGGGAGATTGTTTACCATGTTTTTTAATGCAGAACATGCAGGTTATGCCATTAATGTGCTTTCAGCATTAAGTAGTTCGTTTACCATATTATTTTTGTTTTGGTCAATTACTCGAATTGTCAATAAATTGGCTCAAAAAAGTGGAGAAATTACAACTGCTAAAACAATAGCCATTTTTGGAGCTGCTGCGGTTGGTTCTTTAGCTTATACTTTTTCAGATTCATTTTGGTTTTCGGCTGTTGAAGGAGAAGTTTATGCCATGTCATCCTTATTTACAGCCTTAGTATTTTGGGCAATTCTAAAATGGGATGCTGTTGCTACTGAAAAACATAGTGTTCGCTGGATAGTTTTTATTGCCTATTTAATGGGACTATCCATTGGTGTTCACTTGTTAAATTTACTAGCAATACCAGCAATGGTTTTCTTATATTATTTTAAAACACGGGAACTTAATTTTAAAAATTTTTTAAAAGCCACAGGCTTTTCAGTACTTGTGCTTGGAATTGTGCAATTTGGAATAATACCAGGAACCGTGAAATTAGGAGCAATGTTCGAACTGTTTTTTGTCAATAGTTTGGGAATGCCTTTTCACTCTGGATTGTTGTTTTACATTTTTCTGTTGGCTTGTTTAGTTTCTTTTGGTATTTATTATACACAAAAAAAAGGGAAAGTATTATGGAATACAGCAATATTATGTGTTACCGTAATTCTTATAGGATACTCTACTTACGCTGTAATTATGGTTAGATCGGCTGCCAATCCACCAATGGATGAGAATAACCCAGAAAATGCGTTTAGTTTATTGTCTTATCTGAACCGTGAACAATATGGTTCAGCACCATTTTTAAAAGGGCAATATTTTAATACGCCTTTAGATGCTCAAGAACCTTACGTTGAAGGTTCTATTACCTATTTTCAAAACACAAAATCTGGAAAATATGAAGCCATTAACGAAGGAGAAAAAAGTGAGCCAAATTATGATGAAAATACTTCTGGGTTTCTACCTCGCATGTGGAGTCCTCAGCCAAATCATATTTCCAATTACAAAGCTTGGACAAACTTTAAAGGAAAAAATAAAAGAGCTTCCAATGGCGAAACAATAAAAATTCCAACTTTTGGAGAGAACATGGCTTTTCTCTTTAATTATCAATGGGGCAATATTTATTGGAGATACTTTATGTGGAATTTTGTAGGAAGACAAAGTGATGTTCAAAATACTGGTCCAAGCGATATCGTTAATGGTAACTGGATGAGTGGTATAAAACCTTTGGATGCACTTCGATTAGGAAGCCAAGATAAACTACCTAATAGTATGACGACCAATCCCGGTCATAATCTATATTATTTTTTACCATTTCTGTTAGGGTTAATTGGTTTAATCTATCAATTTTATAAAGATCCTAAAGATTGGTTAGTGCTGGGCTTGTTGTTCTTCTTTACAGGAATGATGATTAATTTTTATACCAATCCACCTTCTCCACAACCAAGAGAAAGAGATTATGCTTATGTGGGTTCATTTTATGTATTTGCCATTTGGATTGCAGTAGGAGTATATGCACTGTACGAAATTTTGAGCAAAAGAATGCCAAAAATTATGAGTGCTCTTTTGGTTTCTTTGGCTAGTTTAATTGCCGTGCCAACGTTAATGGCGAACCAAAACTGGAAAGACCACAATCGTAATGGGGTTTATACTGCAAGTGATTTTGCTAAAAATTATTTAAACTCTTGTGCACCAAATGCAATTTTGTTTACCAATGGAGATAATGATACTTTCCCACTTTGGTATGTTCAGGAAGTATTGCATTACAGAACTGACGTAAGAGTGGTTAATTTGAGTTTGTTAAATACCGATTGGTACATTGAGCAAATGAGAAGAAAAGCTTGGGATGCTGCTGGAATTCCTCAGCGGTTACCTGAATCTAAACTAAGACAAGGCACCAACGATTATGTGCCAATTTATGAAAGACCAGAAGTAACAGGTTTTAGAGACGTAGATGAAATAATAGCTTTTGTTCAAGATGATACACCGAAATCTAAAGTTGGTGTGGGACAAGCACAAAAGCAAGTAGATTACATACCGACTAAAAGTTTTAAATTAACTGTTGATAAAGCAAAAGTTTTAGCAAATGGTACTGTTACGGAAAAAGATTCAGCCCGAATTCTTAATCATTTAGAGTGGACAATTAGCAAAAATTACATCATGAAAAATGATTTAATTATTCTAGATATTTTAGCTGCAAACGATTGGGAAAGACCAATTTATTTTGCCATTACCACTGGTGCGGAAAGCTATTTAGGATTAACAGACTTTTTTCAATTAGAAGGTTTAGCTTATCGTTTAGTCCCCTTTAAATCACAAAGTTTCGATGGACAAACAGGAGAGGTGAATACAGCAATAATGTACGAGAATTTGATGAATAAATTTAGATGGGGAGGAATGGAAGGTGGAGAAATATATATGAATGAGAACAATAGAAGAATGTGTATGAATTTTAGAAACAACTTCTCTCGTCTTTCTGCCGAATTTATTAGGTTAGGACAAAATGAAAAAGCTGAAGTTGTTTTAGATAAATGCGTTGAAGTAATGCCTGAGAAAAATGTTCCTTATTCTTATTTTATGCTTTCTGTAGCTGAAAATTATTACAAGTTGGGAAAATTTGAAAAAGGAAATAAAATTATGGGTAGTTTAATTGATTTATATGAAAATGATTTAAAGTATTATAACTCTTTAAAAGGAAAAGATGTAGAAAAAGTAAAACAAGATGCAGAAAGAGCTAAATACATTCTTGAACAAATTATAATTATGACCAACCAACGATACAAAGAGGCAGGAATGGAAAAAGGAATGAAAGATAGATTTGTTACTTTAAATAGTTTATTAATGAATCCATCCGCTAATTAAAGATTAAGTTAAAGTAGGTAAATGAAGAAAATAGTAATCCATATTTTTAGATTTTTTGGGCTGTATGCTTTTGCAATAAACATGGAGAACAAAATAATTACGTTGTTTAGTAAATCGGAGCGTAGAGCATTTTATCGGCAATTTATTAAGTCAGGAGATTTATGCTTTGATGTGGGAGCGAACATCGGAAACAGAACAGTTATTTTTTTAGAATTAGGTGCCAAAGTAATTGCAATCGAACCTCAAAAAAAATGTTATGAAAAGTTAATAAAAAGGTTTGGCAATAAAATAGAGTTGGTGAAGAAGGGTTTAGGAGAGAAAGAAAGTGTTGAAAAACTATATGTGTCTGAATTATCTGCTATCTCATCATTTTCGAAAGAACATATTGATGTGATGAAAGAAGACCGATTTAAAGGCACCAATTGGAATAGTTCTGTTGATATTGAAATGACTACTCTTGATGCTTTACTCGATAAATACGGAACGCCAGTATTTTGTAAAATAGATGTAGAAGGTTATGAATATGATGTTTTCAAAGGCTTATCAAAACCATTAAAAACACTCTCGTTAGAGTACATTGTCCCTGAAAACCTACAAGTTTTAACGAATTGCATCAACCATCTCAATAAACTTGGAAATATTGAATGTAACTATTCTTTTGCCGAAAAAATGAATTTATCTTTATCCACTTGGATTTCTGGCAAAGAAATGCTCAACTACATTCAAACGAAAGAATTTATTGATACGTCTTGGGGAGATATTTATGTAAGGTTTGTATAGAAGTAGGAAGATAGAAGTCAGAAGACGGAAGTGAACGAAGAATTTTCCTCTTGAGAGTAGTAAGGGGAGTAAAAAAGAGTTAAAATAGCTATTAAAAAGAAACCTCAAACTTTGAACAAACTAATAGAACGCTATAAAAAGATTAGAAAAAAAGGATTACTTCAAAAAAAGTACAAAGGGAAGTATGCTTTTGTCGGAATAGGTAATCATTCTATTCATAATCTATATCCTGTTCTTAATTATTTGAATGTTGATTTAAAATACATCGTTGCTCGTAGTCAAGATACCGTTGATTTAATTCAAAATAATTATCCGAATACAACTGCTACTACAAAACTATCAGATGTATTGGAAGATAGTGAAATAAAAGGCGTTTTTGTATCAGCTAATCCAACTGCCCATTTCAGTATAGCCAAACAAATTTTGGCGAGTAATAAAAATGTATTTATCGAAAAACCACCTTGCTCCTCTTTAGCCGAATTAAAAGAATTGATTGGTGCAGAAGGACGAAGTTCTGCTCAAGTTTTAACAGGGTTGCAAAGAAGATATTCTCCAGTTTATAATATCTTGTTCAATAAAGTTAAACAAGCTAGTTATTACACGTTAAAACACAAAACGGGAAGTTATCCAGAAGGTGATGAGTTGTTAGATTTATTTATCCATCCGTTAGATGCACTTTTTTTCTTATTTGGCACAGGAAAAATAGAAAATGTTAAAACAATAAAAAGTAAAGGAACAATTGTTTACTTGGCACAAATTCAACACACCAATGGCGTTGTTGGAAGTATCGAATTTTCTACGGACTATTCTTGGATGGAAGCTCAGGATGTTTTAACAATTAATACTGCTAAAGGTGAGTATATCACCGAGAATACTTCAAAGTTAACTTTTCAAAACAAACCCAAAGTTTTCTTGAATATTCCATTAGAAAAAGTGAAAACATTTATTCCTCAAACTTCAACCTTGTACCAACAAAACAGTTTTTTACCTATAAAAGTGCATAATCAAATCTATTCTGCTGGTTATTATAATGAGTTAGCAGCTTTTTTACAATTGTGTGAAAATGGAAATGCAACCAATTGTTCTTCGCTTAGTTCATTAGTTCCTACTTATGAAGCCATGGAACAGTTAAATCTTGCAAAAAATAAAAGCTAAAAATTAAGCAAATTCTGCTTCAGTTTCTTTCATGTATTTGGCGTAAGTTTTTTTACGATCAGCCTCCCATTGGTATTTGCCAAACATTTTTTCGGTCATCCCTTTTCCAAAATATTTTTCAAACATTCGGTGTAACACCACATCATACTTACGATGAAAGTTTACCCAACAACCATTGCAATTATGTTGATAATGTTTTTGGGTTTTTTTGGTTTCTTTATCATTAATAATTTCATCGAGCGAACGATTAAACACATTGCCGATTTTAACATCCAAATTTTGACACAGAGGAACATCTCCATTGGGCAAAATACATAAAGAATCAATAATACTGTTGCACGACATTTTTAAATCACCTTTTCTCCATTCATCATACAACACTAAAAAATCATAATTTTCTTTAAACTCTTTAACAATTGCAGGGATTTTTTCTTTAAAATTACTATCCGTTAAATCCGTAAAAATGGGTTTGTTAATTCCTTCCTTCACCTCTAAATCTTTGTCTCCATCAATATAGTTGGGAATTAATTTTTCAGCAGTTTTAGTGGCAATTCCTGTTTCGTGAGCTTTGTCGTCTGTGTCAAAAAAACTCATGTCGTTATAAACTCCAACACGCATGTCAACACCTTCTTTTTTACATACTTCGGCAACGTGTCGCATGTCATCAAAATTGTTGTAAGGCGAAAGGGTAAACATCGTAGAAATAGGAACAATGTCTTTTAATTCCTGTATCACTTGAATAACTCTATCATAACCATCTTTTCCCCTCATGTGCTGATAAGTTTCCTTGTCGCCATCTAATGATATATACAAACGTTTTGGTGGAAATTTTTTAACGGCTTCAATTAAACTTTCAGGTTTTAAGCAATTAGAAAGTAAATCGAAATTAGGGTGATTTTTTTTAAACCATTCCATTATTTTCATGGCTTCAGGGTGTAACATAAACTCTCCACCTTCTAAACCAATAGCTGTATCTTTTGAAACAGCTTTACTTCTCATAATTTCCTTAATCTTTTCAAAAGAGAGGTATTTTACAGGTCGTTTTGCCCAAATGTTGCAATGTTTGCATTGTGAATCGCAAAGATCCGTAGCATATATCATTAGTGTTGACAGCTTTCGTGGACCGATGTTCGATTTATTATTAATAAATTTTTTAGCTCTACTTACGTAATCTTTTATTCCGTACATCTTTATAATTTATGATTCAAAATTACTCAAAAATATTCTAATTAAGAACGATTCAAAATAAAGCGAATACTAGGTTTTTGGTAATTCAATAAAAAAAGTAGTGCCTACATTTTCTTTTGTTTCAAACCAAATGCGACCATTTGCATTTTCGATACTGTTTTTAACCATTGCTAAACCAAGTCCCATTCCTGTACTTTTGGTAGTAAAGTTGGGAACAAATATTTTATCTTTTTGATGTTCTGAAATGCCAATCCCATTGTCTTTTATGGTTATTAAAAAGTGGGTATCTTTTGTGATAACCGTTACATCAATTTTACCGAATACGTCTTCAGGAATGGCTTGGATGGCATTTTTAATCAAATTACTAAAAACTCTCGATAGTTGGTTTTTATCAGCAACGATAGCTGCTTCTCCATTACATTTTTCGGAAAAAGAAATCTCAACACTTTCTCCTTTGTACAAGTCTAAAGTGGTTTCAATAATAGGAATTAAATTAAATTTTTCTTCCTGAGTTTTAGGCATCTTTGCAAAATTCGAAAATTCATTGGCAATGTTAGTTAAGGTATCTATTTGTTCGATAAGTGTTTTTGCTGTTCTATCGATACGCTCTTTAATGTCAACTGCGTCATCGGTTGCTAATTTTTGTAATTGTTGAATACTTAATTTCATAGGTGTTAGCGGATTTTTAATTTCGTGTGCCACTTGTTTTGCCATTTCTCGCCAAGCACTTTCTCGTTCCGATTTAATTAATAGTGTCGCATTTTTCTCCAATTCCAAAACTTTTTTATTGTATTCAAAAACCAATGCACCTATTTCATCATTCGACTGCCATTCTAATAAATCATAAGATTTTCCTAATTGTAGAGCACTTATTTTATTTTTAATCATTCTTACTGGTTCGGAAATGTAGTTGGCGAAAAACACCGCAATGATGGTAGAAATTAAAAATAACAACCCATAAATATTTATTAAAGAAGTATAAAAGGAGGATAACTCATTTTCTAATTCGTTTTGCTTGGCGAAATAGGGTAAGTTGAGGTAGGCTAAAATTTCATTTTTTTCATTTCTAAAAGGGACATAAGTTGATAAATAACTCAACCCGCCAATATTTTCATTATGAGTAAAGTTTGATTTTTTTTGGAGATGAATTCCTTGATAAGCCTCGGGATTCATTTGTGTACTTATTAATCCTCGTTCATAAATTTCTGGTCTTGAGGTAGCTAGTAACACCCCTTTTGTGTCATATAAATTGATATCGGTATAAAATACATTGGAAAATTTAACCAAATAATAAGTCATTTCATCAGTCATGTTGCTGGTAAGTGTTTTTTTATCACCTAATTTATGTTCCAATTCAATTAAGATGGATTGCACTTTTTCCGCTAATTGGGTTTTATTTTTTTCGATGTATTGTTCTTTGATGTAATAAGAGGTTCCCCATGAAAATAAAATAAAAGACAGGAAAATGGAGGAAATAATAAAGATTTGAATTTTTGTACTAAAGTTGGTTAAGGCTAATTGCCAATTAAATGGTGATATTTTAAAAAATAATCCAATTATTAAAACAAGTAAGCTCGTGATAATAAAAAAGTAGGAGAAGGTAGTGATGTAATTAAAGATAGTTTTTTCTGGCGAACTTAAAATGATGGTTGTGTTTTTGTCGCTTTGGTAAATAACATGATATGCGGAGCCATCGGTTAGTTGACGGATAAATAAACCATTTTTATCAAATCGAAATTCATCACTTAACTCGATGGCGTAATTATATTTTCCAACATTATCAATTAATTTCCCTTTTTTATATTTAGCATACGAATATTGATTGGTATTTAGCTGAGAAGTAACGTCTTTTTCATTTAACAGTAATTCTGGATAGCCTTCGGTTTTTGAGAAATTTTTTGGAAATAATTCGATAAATAAAAACCATTCTTTTTGCTCTGAATGAAGTGTAGTACTTATTTTTAATTTGGCTAAGTAACTGCTAATACCTTCATCTGAATAAAGAAAATTTAAGGTTTCATTAATTTGATAAGGGTCGTCAATTTCTTTCGCTATTTTCTCTTGGAAAAAAGTCAAGCAGTTAACACTCTTGTTTCCTTCCACTATAATAGAATCATTTTCCCGACAAGGTGAAATTATATTGATATCATATTTATTCCAAAATCCACCAAAATAATGATTAATGATGTGGTTATCAACTTTGCTTTTATCATTCCAATAGGTACTAATGTTATTGATGATAAAGGTATCTTGTTCAATTTTTGCCGCAATTTCTTCAAATAAATATTCAGCAACAGGATTTCGTTCTTTCGATAACTTTTTAGCAATAAATTCTTTATTTATTTTTTCTTTTTCTTTCCCATGATGAATAAAACCCCACGACGTTGTTAAGGAAACCACCAATACTAAAAAAGCACTTCTATAAAAACTAAGTTTTGAAGTAGTTTTGAATGAAAATGCCAAGATGACTAACAACACCCAAGAGGTTAATAAGGCATTGATGCCTAAGAAAAAATGACCAATAATTACCGACAAAAGACTGCTAGTCCAATAGATGGTGATGAGCTGATTTCTTTTAAAAGCTTTGTCTAAAAAATGGCCAAAGGATATTTTAATAAATAAGATGAAGCTAATAAATAATAAGATGATAGAGCCCATTCCAACAAAACTGTAAGTGGTTAAATCAAGTAAATAATTGATGTCGAAATTGATTTTAGAATTGGTAATTAATCCTTCAATTAAATTGGCTAAAGCCAAAGGAAATAGGGCAATAATAATAGAAATGACAACTACAAAAGATTTATTAGATGGATTAATTTTCTGAATTGCACGAGCTAAATAATAAATAATTACAGAAAATAATACCGAACTGATTAATAAATCTCCTAAGGAAGGTAAAAATGCAGATTGAGCGAACACTGTTGGCTCAAACAGTTCTTGATTAAATAACGAATTAAAAATAGGAAACCAGAGTAAAAGTAATCTACTAACTACAATAAAAACGATGACAATTAAAGGAGAAAAATTTCTTAAAAAAATAATTTTTCTGGTTTGTTTACTAATAAAGGAAATAATTAAAAAGTAGGCGATAAAAAAAAGAACAACAATAAACCAATTGTACTTTTTTGAAGTTGGTTCATTTTCCTGACTCTTCAATAAGGAAAACAAATAGTTTCCACTTTTCGAGCGAATTATCGTTGCCGGTTTATTAGTGGAGTCCGTATCAATAGTTATTTTATTGTTTATCTTAAAACTATCATGGAAACTATTTTTAAGGTATTTATTCGTAATTTGATAATCATTTTTGATGAGGATAAGTGCTAAATAAGTTTTGTTATTACTTTTTTTAAGCAAGTAGTGATACCAACCATTTTTAAGTTTTACGATTCCATTAGTTGCATTAAACTCTTTTAATGTTGGTAAAAAGTTGATGGTTCTGTTAGTCCAAAAAACAAGTTTCTCCTGTTCGATAATAAACAAAGAAATACCTTTATTTTTAGTGAGTTGTTCCAGTTTTTTTGAATAAGAAAATTGATTATTAGAGGTGTTAAGAGCAATTAACTTTTCCAGTTGTTGTTCGGCACTATTTTCTTTTTCTAATAAGGAATTTTTAAAATGAGTATAATCTGTTTCGTTGGTTGAGAAATAAGAAGAACTAGTGTAAATAAAAATTGCAGCAATAACACCAATAAAAAGGTGTGCTAATGGATTTTTTAATAGTTGCTTCATTTAAAAACTTCTTGGGGTGCAGTTATGAAATCTAAGTTTATCCTCAACTAATTTAAACTTTTAGTCAAAAAAAAAGAGGTTGTCTTAGAAAAGACATATTAGCCGAGCGAGAGATTAAAACTTTTGTTATTCCTCAAAATCAAACAAGTGCTTTGGGTTTATTTTTAATGCTTTTGAAATTTTATAAATGGTACTTAAGGAAGTTTTAATCTCTGCTCGTTCAATTCTACCAATTTGATTAATAGGTATTTCAGCATCGTTGGCTAACTCCTCTTGTGAAATCTGTGGCATTATGAGTATTAACGGACAATCAATTTAGAATTAATAGATATTTATGGAAAAGTTATTTTTAAAGAAAACAATACCAAACAAAACTATACCTTTGATTTAAGTAAATACACAAAAGGAATTTACCTGCTTAAAATAACCAATAACTCCAATACAACAGTA
>PFUQ01000044.1:607-17589 GCA_002790175.1 Flavobacteriales bacterium CG_4_9_14_3_um_filter_32_8 | reverse complement strand
AATTTGTGAAGTATATCGTCTGCCCTGCGGGACAGCCGATAACATCAAATTTGAGAAATACAAATTTGTACTTCACAAATTCGAATCCCGTTAGGCAAGCAAAAGAAAGAAAAAAGATGATGCATATTTAACGCTTAAAATTTGCGTACACGTGTAATTACTATTATATTTGCACGTGTAAAAACAATTTAATAACAAAACTCATATGAATACAAAACTAACACTTACAATTGAACAAACAATTATTGAAAAAGCAAAGAAATATGCTAACAATAAGGGACGAAGTTTGTCAGACATCATTGAAAATTATTTAAAAGCTATTACGAGAGATGATAATGCAGAAAACATTGAACTGACGCCTATCGTAAAATCACTTAAGGGATCTTTCAAAGCTCCTCAAAATTTTGATTACAAGAAAGAGCTATCTAAGAGTTTAACTGAAAAATATACGAGAAATGCAAAAAGTACTAATTGATACAGATGTTATTCTAGATTTCTTTTTTGACCGAAAACCATTTTCTGATAATGCGGCTCAGATTTTAGCTTTATGTGAATCTAATGAAATAACTGGATTCATAACTTCTGTTATTATTAGTAACGTATATTATTTACTAAGACAAACAGCTACTCACGAAAAAGTTATCGCAAAATTAGTCCAACTTACATCTATAACCGAAATTTTGACAACAGACAAAACAATAATTATAAAAGCTTTAAACTCTAGTTTTAAAGACTTCGAGGATGCTCTTCAAAACTTTTCTGCCGAAATATCTAGAGAAATTGATTTAATTATAACTCGGAATATTAAAGATTTTAAAAACAGTTCATTGGGTATTCTAACTCCTGAAAATTATCTAAAAACACTAATTGCCAGCCGCTAACACACGCCTATGTCGTTGGCAAATATTACGTGCTAACGCACTATCCGTTTAGCTTTTCAAAAAATACATTTCGTTTTCGCTTAATCGCTCCAACTCAACCTATTTTTTTCAAGACAAAATATTGAAGAGTCTCATACCGAACCGCTAACAAGATATTTAAAATAATTCACTTTTTTTTATTTTAAAATTGTTGGTCTGTCGGTATTAACCAAACCAGCAAACAAAATTCGTTATCACTCTTTTGTTAGCGGTTTTGTATCAGAACAGTTTTTATTTTATGCAAACAAAAACAAGGGTTTATTCACTCACCAAAATCCACTCTTCCACATCCTCGTTTTGCACTTTTTGTGCAAATTGGAAACCGAGTAAATTGTAAAAATTGAGTAAGCCGTGGTCTTCTATGGCTAGCCAAAATTTTTGTATTGGAAGTTTTTCTTTTATTTTAGTAATCAGCAAAGAACCTAACCCTTCGCTCCTTCTATTTTCAGCTACAAAAACAAAAGCAAGGTACAAATAATCTTTGTCTAACCAGTGTTGTGCAATTTTATGGTACCCTTTGGTATCGGGCGAAACGGTTGAAAACAAAATGGCACCTGCAATTATTTGTTTATTCTCTACCAAACAATAGATAGTTGAAGTAGTTGCATATTCCTTCCAAAAAGGTTCAATTCCATTTCTCCAATCTGAAGTAAGAATATCGAAAAAAAGTGTTGGGTTATCAGTTAAATCTATGAATTGCATGATTAATTACAATAAATTCCAAGCCCACAATTTATCAGAATCTTCCGTCCAACGATCTCCGATATCTGTTCTGTAATAAGAATAGTTCACCAATACATTGCTCACTCGGTTGTACATGAGCCGTTGTGCTTCTCTCATCGTCAATCCTGTTCCTGAGACTATTGCTACAACTCCAGAAACACCTGTAATTAGCCACTCACCATTTACCATTTTTAGGTGCATCGGATGAACTCCTTCTTTTACAGCTTTTTTCATAATGACCACAGCGTCTTTAGAAAAAAGTTCAAAGGTTTTGATGTCGTTGTAAGGAAAAGGAGGAACTACAATATAAACACCAATTTGAAAGCCTTTTTTTGTGCTGATTTTAAACTTTTTTCCACTAGCTAATTTATATAACATCATTCCCATAGGCTCTGTAATACCTGCACGTTGAATTTGTATTTGCGGATAGCCAAAACGCGAAGTAAATTCGAGTGGGTAAATTCCATTTCCATTTACAATAGAGTTAATATCAATGTGACCGACAAAATTTTCTTCAGCTAACTTATCTTCAAACTTTTTAAGTGTAGTATCAAAAATTGCATTTTCATCTTTCCAAAGCATACTTGTTCCCATCTCTCCAGTAGAGACTCCTAATTCTTTAGGAAATAGTTTTTTGTGTTCAAATGAAATATTGATGGGTTTAATAAATTCATTTCCATTAAAATAAGCCGAAACAGCGACTTCAACGCCAGTAACTTTTTTTTGCAATTGAAAAACTCCTAAGTCATTCCCCCAAGTTTTCTGATATGCCTTTAAAACTCGTTTTACATCTCCTCCATCTTCTTCTTGCCCCACAAACAACAACTGCTTTTGCTCCGACATATCACCACAAGGTTTAACCACATATTTGTTGGGAAATTTATCAACATAAGCAATGGCATCGTCTATGAATTCGAATTCATGGTAATTCAATATTTTTACTTTTAAACGTTTAAGTTCACTTTGACCAAAATTCCTGTCTAATTCTAACTTGTCGGTATATTCTGTTCCACCAACTACCAATTTTCCAGAAGCCCTTAATTCTGAAGCAACTTTTCCAAAACCAGTATAATCGAAAATAATTACATCTGCCCAATCGATGTAATGGGTCCATTTTTTAACTTTAGGGACAAAACCATCACCAATTTCACGTTCATCTTTACTTTCAATATACATTTTAACAAGATTTCCTTCCTTAAGAACGGAATATGCTAAATCTAATATTTCACCCCAACGGGATACAAAAAGGAATTTTAATTTTTTTTCTTTAACTTTTGCCATCTAAATGAACAATGTGGGTTAAATTTTATGGGTATAAAATAATTTTATATGGTAACAATTAATAAGCGATATTAGTTAAAATTTAATATACAAAAAGCAGTTGTTAATAAAAATATTTTTGATTAAAATTTGAACCTGATTTGTGCTTTTATTTCTTGTTTATGGTTGCTTGGTATTTCTTCCAATCCAGAACTTATCACATCAATATCATCATAATAAGTTAACCCATAACGTAACCAAATGTCGATACCTCTTTTAACATTGTATTTTATCGTTAAATAAGTTCGTGTTCCTTTATTGTAATATGCAGGTATTGAATACGCATACAATACATCGTTTTCGAAAGCATAAATTCTACTGTTATAAGAATCTGTATCAAACAATCCATATCTAAAAGAAAAAGTAAAAGGACTACTTAATGCTTTATAAACAATATCTTGATAAATTACAAAACCCCTTTCAAAAGGAGATTCTTCTTTATCGTAATTAACTAACTCCACTCTACCTTTTATTTTAAAAGACGGTGAAAGCTGATAACTATAATTAAAACGGTAATTGGTTTGTTTTTCGTTAACTAAATAATTTATTCCATCGGTTAAGTCAACAGAAGTGTTATCACCTTTATTACGTTCTCGAATGCGGACGTACATTTCTAGTTTTTTTGATGGTGTAAAGGTTAGTTGAGCTAAATATTGATATCCGTTTGAGGGAGCATCAATTCCATATTTTAACCATGGAAATGTAAATTGATCATAATAAGCAGATAACGTAATATTTTTAAGGGGTTTTGCTACAAACCCCATCAACACTCCTTTCTCATTTTCGTTGGTAGAATTTTCGCCTATTCCTGCACTAGAAATTGGATGGAAATCTCGTTGATAATCTCGGTATAAAACTGCTAACGACAATTTAGGGTCTAATGTGATTAAAGCACCTGAAACAAAAGCATTACCAGCAGTTATACTTTTAGAAAATTCTCCGAAGAAATTAAAATTCTTGTAAATCCAACTGTAATCCGCTCCAATATTGGTTTGTTGATTGTTGCTATTTCTAAACTGACTATAGGTTTGGATATCAGGAATAAAATCGGTATTTATAGTACTGTTTATTCCTGTTAAACCAATGTTCACTTTTCTTGTTTTAAAGGCTAAATGTCCTCCTATTTGTTGTTGAGTGATGGCATCTTTATCTTCAATTTCATTCACTGTTCGATGAAACCCTGTTTGTTGTATAGAGGTAATTGCTAATACTTCTTCATCTACAGTTGAAGAATCAATTAAATCAATGTTTGCATCTATATTGTTGTAAGAATAAAAAGCTGTTGCTTCAATTTTATTGAATTGAAAAGCAATACCTCCTCCTCTTAAAAAAAGACTTTCATCAACAGATGTATAAGGTTTTAAACCTCCTCCACTTCTTTTTAACGACATAATATCGGCTGATTTCCCAAAAGCTGCACCAGACCAATAAGTTAATCCTTGTCCAAACTGTGCTTGGTAATCTCCAATGGCTAATTGTTTTATTTTACCTTGATTTCTGATGAAAAAATGGGCTGAATAAAAATCGAATCCATTTTTCTGAGCACCATTAAAAAATTCTTCACCTGCATCTTTTTCGGCAGTTATTCCAAAACTAATGTGGTTCCCATATTTATAGCGATATCGGGTATAAAAGTTAGCTTCATCTCCAATATAACGGGAGTTAGGACTAGCTGCCAAAGCAGAATCGGTAATTGGACTGAAACCTTTTTTTTCCTCCAACACAGTTTTGTAACGAATAAATAATTCATTTTCTCCATTTTTTAATAAGTCATTTAAAGAAAATTGTGGACTATCTAAATTTGAAGAAACTTTAACAAATGGAAAAATTAAATTAATTACATCAGCACCAAATCCATCAATAGTTTGGAGTTCTTCCAATGTCATTAATTTTCCATTTTTTTCGATATGAGCGAGTAAATTATTGATTTGGATATTAGTTAACAATCCAAGCTCTTCTAACTCATTTAAATCAGCTTTATTGAGATTTAAGGGATGGTTGAAATAATTGGAAAGTTGGTCAAGAATAGTGTTGTAATCGGCATCCGATTCTTCAGCATCTTCAATTAAATATTCGACTCGTTTTTCGATGATTTTATTTTTTTCTTCTTCATTATTTTGAGCAAAAGAGAAGATTGGAAATACTACAAATAATACAATAATAACACAACGGTTATGCTTTAAGAATACTCCGAAAAATTCAGTGTGAAAACGCCTATTCTTTTTACTATGATTGCTTATAAACATTATTAAATACTTGGACTATCTGCTTTTTTAATTTTATTTTTAACATAAATGATAGAAATTGAAGGAGTTATTCCCAAAGTTTGATGAAATGAAGAGGAAATATCAATTTTAAAATCTTTTAATTTCATACCAAAACCAAAAGCATATTGAGTTGGATTGGTAGAAATTCCGCCTCGTAAATAAAGAGCTTCAGTAATGTGATATTCTAATCCTGCTTTAACCACAGCATCAAAATTCATGTCTTTTTCTGTTTCAATTCCCATCATTACTTTTTCAGAAAATCGATACTCCAATCCTAATTTCATAATGGTTGGAATTCGTTCGTTGTCATATTCGGCTAACTTACTTCTTGTAGGATTGTAAAGATGTACACCTAAAGAAAGTTCTTTACTTAGTTTTGCGATTAAGCCAATTGCACTTGTTATTGAAGTTTTAGTTCCATATTCTTGAGCTAATTTGGTGTTTAAATAATTGAGTTGAACTCCAACGGAAAACTTATCTCCAAATCGTTGTCCATAAGATAAACCTGCTTTGGTTTCGTTATACAATTCAAAGCCAAAAGAAGTAACGCTAATACCTAATGCTCCTATTTTAACAGGCATAACTAATGCTCCAGCTTTATAGCTTGTTTCTTTTAGCAAAAATCGATTTTCGTAATAAATACCTCCCGAAAAATCAGTGATAAACCCTAAGCCAGCTTGGTTATTATTGGTTGACCACACATCAGAAAGTGTAGTTGTAAAACCACCCATTGCAGTAGAACGAGCACCAATATTATCGTTTCCAATCTGAGCATTCAAATGAATGGAAAAAAACAGTAGAATTGAAGTAATTATTTTATTCATGAAATATGGTTTTGTTAGGTAAAGGTAATAAAGTTTCTAGTTAATAATTAAAAATTGAAGGTTAGAGATTTGAAATTATTTATTTAAGGTGGGATGCAAAGCAGTTAATCCCGATTTAGTAATACCAAAATTTGGGCTATTGAAAATAGCTCAATTTGTTGGTATTACTTATGTCGTAGAAAATTTGTGAATTTTACGGGTTAATAAATGAGCCATTCCCTGTTTATCCCCCATTTCTTCATCTATTTTAAAGCTTCTACTATAAAAAACTAATGCTTTTTGAAGACCACCATGATTTTTATAATGAAACCCTAAATTGTTTAATGGCATTGCAATACCATATTTATCTTCAATATCTTCTCTTATTTTTAGACCTTTTCCATAGTTTTCCAATGCTTTAGAAATATTACCTTGATTATCGAAAATAAACCCTATGTTGTTGAAGGCTTCTGCTAAATATTTTTTAGCAATTTTTACTGCCTTAACTTTTTGCTGAGAAGTAAGCAATATTTCAGCAATGTTTTTCATTTCTGTATTGTACAGTGGCCATACCTCATCATCGTTTTCCGCTTCAATCATTTCGTTTAAAATGTTGCAACGAGTGGTATCGTGTTTGGCATTTTTTAGAGCTAATTTTAAAGAGTCGATGTTTTGAGCAAAAGCTTGTGGGCTTAATAAAACAAAAAATAATATGTAAAATAGTTTTTTCATTTTCTAATTTTTTAATCTCTTTATATTTCTTTCAATATACTTTTGTGAAGTCATTAAAGCATCTTGTATGCGTTTGGCGTAGCGGATGCTGGCTAATATTTCATTATTTTTTTCTTCTACCAACTCTTTCTGTTTTTCGATAATGGCTTTTTGTTTTCGAGTTAAACTTAACGTTCGTAAAACAAACATGGTAAAAAAGAAAACCACTTAACAGTATTTAAAATCGACTATTTTATTTTATAAAACATGATATATTATTAGAAAGTCGGAAGTCGGAAGCACTTCTGACTTCCGACAAAAAACAATGCGATAATTTATCCAGTTTGCAGTATAAATAGGAGGCAGGAAGCACTTCTGACTTCGGACTTCGGACTTCGGTATAGTTAGCATCAATTATTTATTTTTAATGTTTTCCCAAGTAGCATACATACTTTCTTGGGTTGGACGATTAGTTTCTTCTTTTCTTAATGGTTCGCAAATTTTTAAAGTTTCGTAACATTCTTTTGGTAATTGTTGATACAATTGCGTCCCTTTCGTTTTCCAAGCAATCATTTCATCGGTTACTTCCTTAATTATTTTAGCAGGGTTACCAACCAATAAGCTTCTTTTTGGTATTTCCATTTTTGCTGTCACTAAACTTAAAGCCCCAACAATACATTCATCGCCCATTTTTACATCATCCATCACCACACTGTTCATTCCAATTAAACAATTTTTACCAATTGTTCCACCATGAATGATTGCTCCATGTCCGATATGAGCTCCTTCTTTTAAAATTACCGTAGTTCCTGGAAACATGTGAATAGTGCAATTTTCCTGAATGTTGCAACCATCTTCAATACAAATTTTTCCCCAATCGCCACGAATAGCAGCTCCTGGACCCACATAAACAGCTGCACCTATAATTACATTACCCGTAACAACAGCTTGTGGGTGTATAAAAGCTGTTTTGTGGATGACTGGTTTAAATCCGTTAAATTCGTAGATAGCCATTAATTAAATAGTTATGATGTAAATATAAATTTTTTAGTACAATAAAATCTCTGAAGTATAAAAATCTACACAACTCAATGGAAAATTTGGATAACTACTTACAAATTTTTTATATTTTTTAGGCTTAAACTGACTCTTGTCCCATTTTACTTCCAAAGCATAACCATTATCAAAACTTTCTTCAACCACAAAATCCACTTCATTGCCATCAGCCGTTCTCCAGTATTTTAATAAGTAAGAATCATGTTTTATTCTTAACTGATTGTAGATGAAATTTTCTAAAAGAGCTCCTTTATCAATTCTATTTATTGGGTTTTCGAATCTACCTAATATTGAATTTCTTAAACCTAAATCATTAAAATAAACTTTAGGCATTTTAGTTAACTCCTTTCTTAAATTTCTGTAAAATGGTTTTAGTAAATCAACATGAAAACACTTCTCTAAAATATACACATAGTGTTCTACTGTTTTATTATCCAACCCAATCGTATTTCCTAGTTCATTTTTATTTACCAAATTACCTATTTGATCTGCTAATAATTTTACTAACATTAAAAATTTATTTTCTTTATCCACTCCAGACTCTAGAATATCTCTTCTCAAATAAGAATTTTTCAACTCATTTAATAAGTGTTTTTTTTCTTCCCAATCATTCTCCAAAACAATTGCAGGATAACCCCCATAGGTAAGGTATTCTCTTAAAAGAGATTCAGTACTTGTTAAATATTGAGATACATACGATGGCTCTGAAGCATGATAAGCTATTTCTTTGTTTATTTTTTCTTGCCTTTTAAACACTAAAAATTCATTAAAAGATAATGGATAGAGTTGAAAAACACGTTTTCTACCTGCTAATGAATCTTTAAACTTAGCATCAATATAAAAAGCACTACTACCTGTAACCACAACTTTTACATTATATTCATACTCATCATACAAAAATTTTAAAAAATTAGTTGGATTATCTAAATATTGTATCTCATCAATTAATAAATAAATTCTTTGAGAAGTTTTCCCATTTATAATCTTTTGTGGAACAAGTTGCACATGAGTAAATATTGATTTTACATCTTTATTTAAGGAAACCAAAAGTTCCTTGTTCTCTAAATTTAATAGTACAACTTCTTCTTTATTGTTTTTTAAATAAAAAAACAATTGCTTTAACAAAGATGATTTCCCTACTTGTCTGGCTCCAGTAATTATTGTATAATTTTTATGACTAAGATGATTCTCTAAACTTTTATATAAGTACCTGTATTCCATAATATTAAACTATTAACACTACAAATATACAATTTATTTCCCTAAAATATCCGATATTTTAGGATTTAGTTTCCTATAATATCCGATATTATGGGATTTACTTTCCTAAATTATCTGATATTTTAGGATTTCTTGCTTTTAAATATCAGAAAATACTACAAAAATTAATGTGAGAAAATATCGAACATATTAGTTGGTCGCTCAGTTATTCTCCAATTAAACCCTTTTAGAAGCAAATCTTTTGGTGATACCTCTTTTATTGGATTTAACTCTCCTTGAGGGCTTTTTAGAAAAGATATGGTTTGTAATTCATTTTCTTTTAAAAAAATTAACATATTTTCTCCATTCATTTTATTAACTCCTATGTATTTCCCTGCATCATCCAACGCAAAATAAATAGTTTCAGAATTCTGTTTGACATCAATTTTATGCAACTCCCTTTTCTGAAAATACCCTATCATATTTTTTCCTTTTATCTGATTAAAATTTTCGGTAATTGAATCCACTTTTGAAATGATAAAAGCATTATTATCCATATACATTTTATCAATTTCTCCTTCTACCATAAGTAAATGAATAAAGTCGGCGGTAATTTGATTTTCTTTCGACCAAATAATTGGGCTTTGGTATAAATTGATGGTTGAATCTGAAAAATTATAAATCACAGTATCAGCCTTACCCTGCATGTCTTTTGAAAATATTTTTGCATGATGATAAGCAAATAAAGTTCGAACGGTATCTTTGGTATTAGTAGGAGTTATATTTTTATTAATCATAGAATCCATCATCACATATTGAGTTGAAACTATAAAAGTATCTGCATGCATATACAACGTATCCTTATCTGTAATTTGCATCATCATAGCTTCTTGAGTAATCATAGCACTATCTTTTTGCTCAAATAAATGAGCTACATCTCCTTTAATAATGATGTTTTCTACTGTGTCAGTAATTATTCCATTACAAATTAGTTTCCCAAATCCAGCATTTCTATCATAGTACAACGTGTCGCCTTCAATTCTTTTTTTCTCAGAAAAGAGGTATGCATTTTTATAAAATTTTGATTTATTGGTAACAGTATTGTACCAACCATTTTCGGTATAAATAAAATTATCTTTACTAGTGATGGTTGTTGGCCCTAAGAAATTAACAATTTCTGAAGCTGAGTTGTAATTTAAAGTATCTGCTTCTATTCTATATTCGGGATTGACCAAAACAACATCTTTTTTAAAATAAAAAGCTTCTCCATTTGAATAATAATAACCTTGTTCACTTGTGAGCGTGTTATTTTCTTTTTGATTAATCATGGTTCCTCCTCCATAATAATAGGCTACATTATCGTTTCTATTGTAATCTAAATAGTTGGTTGTTAAAGTAACATCATTATTAATTAATCGAATAGCTCCTCTAAGAATAGCGATTTTGGTGTTCCCATTGTATTTTAAGGAATCTCCAAATAATTGCAATGAATCTCCTTGAACCATTCTTACATGTCCAAATGCATCCATGGTATTGGAATTAGAATAAATTAAAGCAGTATCACAAAACATAAGGGCATTGTCGTGTTTTAGCTGAACATCTCCAATTAATCGTTTCACTTTAATTCCTTTCATATCTTCATATTCTAAGGTATTTGCATTTAAAATTTCGATTTGAGAAGATTTTTGAGCAAAAGAAAATATTGTGATAAATAAGAAAAATATAGTTATCACCCCTCTCATTCTCCCCTCAAGGGGAGATGTAAAAAAATCCTCCCTTGAGGGAGGACTTAATTGGGTGATGCTTTTCATAAAAATTAATATTTTTTTATAACATTAAACTAACACTCTTTCTCTTAAAAGAGTTTGTTTTCTATCTGGTCCAACAGAAATAATTGTAATAGGAACGTTTAATTCTTGTTCTAAGTATGCTACATAATTATTTAATTCTTTTGGAATTTCACTAATGTCTGAAAGCTTTGTCAAATCAGTTCTCCATCCTTTTATATCTTTATAAATGGGTTGTACATCAGTTGAAACAATGTCGTAAGGCATGTAATCGATTTTTTCTCCATCAACGATATAATGGGTGCAAACTTTTATGGTTTCGAATTTATCTAACACATCTGCTTTCATCATTATTAATTGAGTTACTCCATTAATCATGATAGCATATTTTAATGCAGGTAAATCTATCCATCCACATCTTCTTGGTCGTCCAGTGGTAGCTCCAAATTCGTGTCCTGCTTTTCTTATTTCTTCACCAACAGCATTGTCTAATTCTGTAGGAAATGGTCCACTGCCAACTCGAGTGCAATATGCTTTAAAAATACCCAAAACTTCTCCTATTTTATTGGGAGCAATACCTAATCCAGTGCAAGTTCCTGCTGATGTAGTATTAGATGAAGTTACGAAAGGATAAGACCCGAAATCAACATCTAACATTGTTCCTTGAGCTCCTTCTGCTAAAATAGTTTGACCTTTATCAAGAGCTTTATTAATATAATGTTCACTATCAATTACAGTAAGTGATTTTAATAATTTTACACCCACATAAAAATCTTTTTCCAGTTCTTCTAAATTGTATTCAAATTTGTGAAATTTTAAAATCTGTTTATGCTTTGCAACTAATTTATCATAACGAAGTTTAAAATCAGGTAAAAATAAATCACCAACTCGAATTCCATTTCTACCAGTTTTATCCATATAAGTTGGTCCAATTCCTTTTAATGTAGAACCTATTTTTTCTATTCCTTTTGAATTTTCGGAAGCTGCATCCAATAAGCGATGAGTTGGCAAAATAAGGTGTGCTTTTTTAGAAATAAAAAGTTTTTTATTCACATCTACTCCCAATTTAGTTAATGCATCCACTTCCTTTTTAAGGATAACTGGGTCGATAACCACCCCATTACCAACTACATTATTTACCCCTTCATGAAAAATTCCAGATGGAATAGTATGCAAAACGTGTTTAATTCCATCAAATTCTAAGGTATGTCCAGCATTTGGACCACCTTGAAATCTTCCAATAATGTTATATTTTGGAGTTAATACATCTACAATTTTTCCTTTTCCCTCGTCTCCCCATTGAAGACCTAATAACACATCTACTTTCATTTTTCTTATTTATATCAATATTTTTTTGGCTTTATCAACTGTTTCCTCTATATTAAATATGCTATTTAATTTGGTGATTATGAGCAATTTTTTTATCTTTTCAGGTATATTGGTAATAATAACATCTCCTCCATTGCTTCTTGTTTGCGTAAATATGTTGATTAAAATATTTAAACCTGTGCTGTTCATGTATTTCATTTCCGACAAGTCTATAATTATTTTATTAAACCCTTCATTGGAATAAAACTCAATTTCATCTAATAAACGATCTACTTGTTGTTTATTCATTAAATTTCCTATAAAAGAAATATGAATAAAATTTTGGTCTTTTTTAATTTTATATGAGAAATTCATGTTTTATTTATCTTTTTTAATTGCATAAAAATTTAAAGAATGGTGTAAAATAGTTACTCCAAACATTTCTTCGAGTGTTTCTTTAATATTTTGGATTCTAGGGTCGCAAAATTCGATAACTTTACCATTACTTAAAATAATATGGTCGTGTTGTTTTGAACCAAATGAACGTTCAAATTGTGACATATTGTTTCCAAATTGATGCTTTCTTACCAATTTTGCAGCAATCAACAACTCAATAGTATTATACAAAGTGGCTCTACTTACTCTATATTTTTTATTTTTCATAGAAATATAAAGCTCGTCGATATGAAAATGCTCATCACTAGAATATATTTCTTGAAGAATGGCAAATCTCTCAGGAGTTTTACGATGTCCTTTCTCCTCTAAATAAGTAGTGAAAATGTTATTTACCCTTTGTTGAAGATCTTGGTCTGTACTCATTAATTGTTGTTAAGAAGTAAAAATATCAATTAATCATTAACATAAAGCAAATGTTGATTTTTTGTTGAAAAGTAATTTGTTGTTAGGTTATGTAATTTTCTAATAAAATTAATTATTTATTCGATCTACATTTCTTACTCCTTTTACTTTGGTAAGATTTTTTATTAAGTTAGTTAAGTGCGAAGTGTCTTTAACAAAGACCATTACTCGACCTTCAAAAATACCATCATGACTATCAAAACTAAGCGACCGCATGTTGACATGTAATTCATTTGAAATTACCTGAGTAATGTTATTTACAACACCCACATCATCAAAACCAACAATTTTTAATCCAGTTAAAAAGTCAATATTTTGTTCATCAATCCATTGAGCTTTTATAACTCTATATGCATAATTAGACATTAATTGAACAGTGTTTGGACAACTGGTTTTATGAATTTTTATTCCCTCAGTTACCGTTATAAAACCGTAAACTTCATCGCCTGGAATTGGGTTACAACAATTTGCCAATTTGTAATCTAACTTTTCCATATTATCACCAATCACTAAAACTTCCTTTTTTGGAGTTTCTTTTAGAGATTTGCTAACTCCAAAATAACTTTTTACTCTTTTTTGAATGGTTTGTTTAGGACGTAATACACCTTTCTTAACAACAAAAGATTTTAGATGATTTAAATCGATATCATTGATAGCTATTTTGTAATATAAATCTAATGTAGAACTTACCTTATAATAAGCTTCTAACTCTTTTAAACTAATATTATGATACGAAATTTTTAACTTCTTAAACTCTTTTTCTAATATGATTTTCCCTTCTTCAGCAACTATTCTTTTTTCATCTTTTAATGCTGATTTTATACGGGATTTTGCTTTTTGTGTTTGAACAAAATTTAGCCAATCTTCTTTCGGTTTTTGTTTGTTCGATGTTAAAATCTCAACCTGATCTCCACTATTTAATTGATAGCTTAATGGCACCAACTTATTATTAACTTTTGCACCTAAACAGGTTATTCCAACTTGGGTATGAACGGCAAAAGCAAAATCTAAAGCACTTGCTCCAGTTGGCAAATTCTTCATATCACCATTTGGAGTAAAAACATAAATTTCATCGGTGAATAAATTCATCTTGAAATCATCTATTAAATCCAATGCGTTGGTATCAGTGCTTTCTAGCAGTTCTCTTACTTGATTAATCCATCTATCAAATTGACTTTCGACACCTCCCTCTTTATACTTCCAATGTGCTGCAAAACCTTTTTCGGCAATATCGTCCATTCTTTTAGTTCTGATTTGAACTTCTACCCATTTTCCGGTCGGACTCATTACAGTAGTTTGCAAAGATTCATAACCATTGGTTTTAGGTGCTGAAATCCAATCTCTTAATCGATCAATATTGGGTTGGTAATAATCTGTAACTACGGAGTAAACTTGCCAACAATCAGATTTTTCATTCTCTTCTTTTTCAGTATCAATAATAATTCTGATGGCAAATAAATCATATACCTCTTCGAAAGGAATGTTTTTTTTATTCATCTTATTCCATATGGAATAAATTGATTTTGGTCTTCCTTTAATTTCAAATTTGAACCCTTTTTCTTCTAACCCTTTTTTAATTGGCAAAGAAAACTTGGTGATAAATCTTTCTCTTACTTCTTGTGTTTTTTTTAATTTGCTTACTAATTCTTTAAATGCTTCAGGTTCTTGGCATTTAAAAGATAAATCCTCTAATTCTGATTTAATGGAATGCAATCCTAAACGATGAGCTAAAGGGGCATATAAAAATAAAGTTTCTGAAGCAATCTTTAACTGCTTATCTCTTCTCATGGAATCGATGGTTCGCATATTATGCAATCGATCGGCAATCTTAATTAAGATAACTCGAACATCTTCGGAAAGCGTTAGTAATACTTTCCTAAAATTTTCTGCTTGTAAAGAAACATTATTATCAACAACACCAGATATTTTGGTTAACCCATCAATTATTAAAGCTTCTTTTTTTCCAAATAATTTCTCAACTTCTTCAATTGTAATGTCTGTATCTTCTACAGTGTCGTGAAGTAAAGCACAAATAATAGAGGTTGCTCCTAACCCAATTTCTTCGGCACATATTCTTGCGACAGCAATTGGATGAAAAATATAAGGTTCTCCTGATTTTCTTCTGTCGTTTTTGTGTGCTTCAACAGCTATGTCAAAGGCTTTTCGAATACGTTTCTTTGTTGCAGCGTCTTTTTTCGCATGCTTTGCAACTTTTAATAAGTCTTTATAGGCTTGTAAAATTTCCTTTTTTTCTCGTTCTGTATCTATTTGAGCCATCGTTTATAAAAAAATTTAAACTCTTTCTATAATTGTAGCATAACCTTGTCCAACACCAATACACAATGTTACCAATGCATATTTTTTGTTTTGCTTTTGAAGTTCAATTGCAGCTGTTTGTATGATTCGGGAGCCAGACATTCCGAGTGGATGCCCAATTGCAATTGCACCACCATTTGGATTAATTCGGACATCATTATCTGCTAAGCCCATTTTACGAGTACATGCCAAACTTTGTGCAGCAAATGCTTCATTTAATTCAATAATGTCAATGTCATTTAAGGTTAATCCTGCTCTTTTTAATGCTTTTTCTGAGGCATAAACAGGACCTATTCCCATAATTCTTGGTTCAACTCCTGCAATAGCACTCGAAACAATACGTGCCATTGGAGTTAAATTATATTTACTAATGGCTTGTTCTGAAGCAATTAACATAGCTGCAGCTCCGTCGTTTAAACCAGATGAATTTCCTGCTGTTACGCTTCCTCTTTCTTTTTTAAATGCTCCTTGTAATTTTTCTAATCCTGCTAAAGTGGTTAAAGGTTTAATAAATTCATCTTTATCAAAAATGATAGCCTCCTTTTTTCGTTGAGGAATTTCAACAGCTACAATTTCTTCTCCTAGCCTCCCATTTTGTTGAGCTGTAGTTGCTTTCATTTGGCTCCAATAAGCAAATTGATCTTGGTCTTCTCTGCTAATTTTGTACAATTCAACTAAATTTTCTGCGGTTTCACCCATACCTTCAGTTCCATAAAGTTGGTGCATTTTAGGATTAATAAAACGCCAACCAAAACTAGAATCATGCATTTTGGAATCTGTACCAAAAGCAGTTGATGGTTTTGAAATTACATAAGGTGCTCGTGACATATTTTCAACTCCTCCAGAAATATAAATATCTCCATCTCCTATTTTTATTGCCCGAGAAGCATTGATTGCCGATGCCATTCCAGAGGCACATAACCTGTTTACGGTTTCACCTCCAACTTTCCATGGTAAGCCAGCTAATAACCCACACATTCTGGCAACATTTCTATTGTCTTCTCCTGCCTGGTTCGTACAACCAAATATCACATCTTCGATTTCTTCTTGAATTATTGTTGGGTTTCTTTTCAACAATTCTTTAATTACCAACGCTCCCAAATCGTCTGCTCTAACAGCAGCTAATGTGCCTCCGAAACTTCCTACTGGAGTTCTAATGGCATCAATAATATAGGCTTCTTTCATTAATAAAATTTTTAAAATAATTTATCTGTTCTAAACACGGTTCCTTTAAACAAAGCTACAACTTCTTTTTCTTGATTGCAGATAGTGATGTTGTAGATTGCAATTTTATTGGTGATTGATTTTTCTTCTGCTTTAGCATAGATTATATCGCCAGATTTACATGGCTTGGTATGAGAAATGGATGTTTCGAGTGAAACACATATTCGTCCATGAGAATTTGATGCAAATGCTAAGGCACTATCTGCCATACTAAATGTAATTCCACCATGAGCAATTTCAAATCCATTGAGCATTTCATCTCTAATTTGCATTTTTAACTCACAGCTTCCTTCTTTAATAGAGATGATTTCAATGCCCAACCATTTAGTAAATGGGTCTTTATCCAGCATTTGATCCACAATTTTATCTGCTAATGCTTTCGAATTCATAAATTAGTTTTTAGGATTTCAAATTTACTAAATTTTAGCTCCTTTAAAAGGTCTTTTTGATTATTACTTTTGAAAAGCATTTGAAAAGCAAAAAATAAAA
>PFUQ01000044.1:223-365 GCA_002790175.1 Flavobacteriales bacterium CG_4_9_14_3_um_filter_32_8 | reverse complement strand
CAGTTGTGTTTAAAGATGGGACTGTTGATTTAGTTTTCATGCAAAAACTTGCACAATTTAGCAAGGAAGATGATGGGCCTATTATCGCCATAGATTTCTTAAATAAACATGGTATTAAATTAATTATAGAGCCTCATTTTTC
>PFUQ01000044.1:0-147 GCA_002790175.1 Flavobacteriales bacterium CG_4_9_14_3_um_filter_32_8 | reverse complement strand
CGCCTTGATAATTTTTGGTTTACTCTAATGCATGAATTAGCGCATATTGCGCTGCACTACGATCAAGAATCTAATTTTTTCTATGATAATCTGGATAATACAGATTTAAATAGTCAAGAACAAGAAGCCGACAAATTAGCTCAAGAG
>PFUQ01000048.1:1175-4164 GCA_002790175.1 Flavobacteriales bacterium CG_4_9_14_3_um_filter_32_8 | reverse complement strand
ATAAAAATAGGTATGAGAATAATACATTTAAGTGATTTGCATCTTTCAAAGGATAATCTTAGTTCTTTGAAACAATTGTACTTAACAGCCTTGCTGAAGGATTTAACCAACTGGCAGCAAGAAAAACCAATTGATTTAGTTGTTTTAACAGGAGATTTGATTGATAAAGGCGGTTCTAGTTTTAAAGACAGTGAGGATGTTTATGATGTTGTGGAAAAAGAATTTATTACTCCAATTCTTCAAACGGTAAAACTTGATAAAAGCCGATTTTTGTTTATTCCTGGCAATCATGATGTAATTGAATCTAAAATAGAAGATTTAACTGAAGACGGAATGATAAATGATAAGTTCGATAATATTGACCGTATCAATAAATATTTGGATGACAATAAAATAATCATTCATACTGGAATTGAACGAATCAAAGCATATACAGAATTTGAAAAAAAGTTTTACGCTGGTATTCCCGAATGCTATTTGACAAATTTTGAGTCTTGCTTTGTGGTAGATATTGCAGGAGAAAAAGTTGGGATTGGTGCTTTTAATTCTGTTTGGCGTTGTTCCAGTAAACTTCCATCGGATAAATTACTTTTTGGAACCAAGCAAGTACTTAATGCTAATGATTACTTCAATTCAAAAGGCACAACTTTAAATATTGCTTTGATTCATCACCCAATTGAACATATAAGTGAAGTTGACAAAAACGAACTGACTTCGTTTTTACACACAAATAAGTTTCACATTCTTTTGTGCGGTCATACCCACAGAGGAGACAATGTTTACACTTTCGGAACAAGAAATAAACTATTTACTTCTGTTGCTAAAACAGCATTTGGTAATCCAAGAGAAAACATTGATACATTTAAGGCAGGCTATTCAATTTTAGACTTTGAGAAAACAGCAACTGGAGATATTGATATTCATTGTCAATTCAGAAAATATATTCACAACAGGGTTGAATTTGATAAGGATGTTGATACTAGTCCAAACGGTGAAAGTTCCGAAACACTAAAAATATCAACCAATGATGAAGGATTTAATAAGTATTTAATTCTTACTGATAAAACGTGTAGGGCAAAACAAGAGTTAATGAATAATTCCCTAGTTATTCACGGCACAGACTCAATTGCACCAAGAAGTATTAATGAAATATTCGTTCTACCCAAACTGACTGAAAAGCCTATTGTACTCAATGACATTGATGATGATTTAAGCCTGATTAAACTTTCCGAAATTTTGAACTCCGAAAAGAACATTTTAATAATCGGTAATAAAGAAACAGGAAAATCAACTTTATTGAACAAGATATTTATTGAGGCTTCAAATTCTTTTACCAATTACCAAATCATTCCTGTAGAAATAGACTTTTCTGAACTCAAGAAAAAGGATATAAAACCACTAGTAAAAGCATTTCTCAATGAACCAAGTCATGAAGAAGTAGAAGTAATGCTCAAAGTAGGTAAACTACTTCTATTAATTGACAACTATATTGAAAATGAAGAACACAAACACGCTGTTAATCGCTTAAAGAGATTTATTGATGATTATGCTCTGAACAAGTTAATCATAACTACTGCTACTGAAATAGACACCTTATTAACCTCTGAAAATACAATTTTTGCTAAGAAATCAGGGGATGATTCAATTAAAGAATTCAAACCACTTTTCATTGGTAGTGTTGGTGTCAAAGAATTTAAAGAGTTAGCAATAAAATGGTTTAGAAGAAAAGACCCTGAATGGATTCAAAATAATTTAGAAAAACTGATAAAGGTTTTTGAAATATTACGTATTCCAAGAACTTTCTTTTCAGTATCACTCTTTCTCTGGATAATTGAAAAACAGGAAAATTTCAAACCGATTAACAAAGCAAACCTTGTTCAACAGTTTCTTACATTTATTTTAGAAGGCTTGAAGCTTGACAATGCAAAGGCAGGCTCATATAATTTTGAAAAAAAAATAGAACTTTTAACAGAGTTGGCTTTGGAAATGCACAAAAATGGTGAAGTTGGAAATAATTTATCCTTGTCAGAAATAGATGCAATCAAGTGTTTTCAAGAAAATTTTGACCTTAATCAGTTAAAAAGGTTGTCTGCATCTGAAAAGCTATGTGAATTTGTTGAAAAAGGAATCTTGAAAAAGGAAATACACAATAATTGTATTTGTTTCCGCTATGATGCCTTTTTCAGATTCTTTTTGTCCCTGAATATTGAAAAGGATTCAGAGTTCAAAGAGGAGGTTTACTCAGACGAGAAATTTTTATCCTTTATTGACGAACTTGATTATCATACAGGTCTAAAAAGAGATGATTTTGATACTTTGGAATTTTCAATGCTAAAATTACAAGAAGCGTATCTCGACATTGATAAATTTATTAATCAAAACGTAGATAAATATTTTCCCAATGAATCGTTCATACTAAAACACATTAATCCGACAAATTTCATCACAGAAACAAGAAATAACAAACTTTCAGATGATGAGATCGAAGAAGCATTAGGTTCCCAATTGGAAATGCTACCTGTTAATGACAGTATTAAAGCAAAAAAACAAATTGATTATAAAAAGAAATTCTATCACGTACTTGAACTTGCAGCAAGAGTTTTAAAGAACAGCGAGAATGTCAAGAATCCAACATTTGTAAATGAAAGTTTAGACATCATTGTGAATAAAGCAGCAAAATATGGTGTATATCTTCAATCAATAATAGCTCATAATTTAGCGAATAATAAGGAGGATGAGTTACCATTACCTCCTGAATTTTTCATCACTATCGCACCTATCATTAATCAATTGATGTTGTTAAATTGGATAGGAACAGAATTTTTAGAAACGCCTCTAGAATTAAAACTTAAAAACTATTTAAAGCAAGATAAAAAAGACTTGTCTCAATACGAATTATACTTGACTGGGTTTATATATTCTGATATGAAGCTAAAAGACTATATTCAGTTTATAGATAAAGTAATCGATAAAGTCGATAACAAATTTA
>PFUQ01000048.1:0-1169 GCA_002790175.1 Flavobacteriales bacterium CG_4_9_14_3_um_filter_32_8 | reverse complement strand
AGCTGTGTTTTCTAAAAGTTTTTCTATACTACATGTTTAGACCTGTTAACAGTTCCTTATTGCCTGCGTTTGAAAAACAACTTGCCGAATTACTTGTGAAATCAAGGGGAATAAATAAGAAAAAAGCGAAGAAATATGTTGAAGAAGTTTTAAGAAAGAAAAAGGAAGAAGCAATGTCTCAATTAAAGATTGACTTTTAGCCATCCTACAGTTTTAATAACACTTATATTCACTTCACTAAACTCCAACAACTAGTGAACCAAAAAAAAACCTCGAAGCATCACTTCGAGGTTTTTAATTTTTATGGAATGACTTTTTATTTATCAGTCAATTTTTCGGGCATTGTTAATTTACCAGTACTTTTAATAATAAACTCAGTACGTCTGTTTTTTTGGTGTTCGGCTTCAGAACAATCTGAAACAACATCGCCAGAACAAGGACAGTTGGTTAACAGTTTCGTCTCGCCATACCCTTTGCCAGTAATTCTAGATGGTTTGGTGATGCTTTTTCTAATGTAATTAGCGGTTTCGGTTGCTCTTTGGTTCGATAAATTTTGGTTGTAAGCATTGTTTGCTCTGCAATCGGTATGTGCACCTAACTCAACAATCATATTCGGATAGTCGTTCATCACCTCAATAATTTTAGCCAATTCTGATTTTGCATCTTTACGGATATTGTATTTATCGTAATCAAAATAGATGTTATCAAACTCTACTATTTTCCCTAAATCTTCTCCCACTTTTATTTTTTCAGCTACTATTTCTTTTGTGTTTAACAGGGTAACATCTGCATAAACAATCAATTCATCGCCAAAAGTATTGGTATTATTATAACCATCATTGTATTTTTCTTTTTTACCTATTAATTTAAAGTTTTTGTTGGTTTCCACTTTAAAAGTGTAAGCACCATCATTTTTAGTTGTTATAGTATCTAAGATAGTTCCATCTTCACTTTGTAAGGTAATAAAAGTATTAGGAAGAGCTGTTTCATTTTTGTCTTTTGCTATCCCTTCAATTCTTTTTTCAATTGCCACTATGATTTCAGTTTTTTCTGCTGGAACAAAATCAAAAGCATAAATATCGTCTCCACCACTTCCACCAACTCTATCGGAAGAAAGGTAACCTTTTGTGGTGGCACTATCTATAATTAACGAATAATCATCAGCCGCA
>PFUQ01000245.1 GCA_002790175.1 Flavobacteriales bacterium CG_4_9_14_3_um_filter_32_8 | reverse complement strand
CATCATCTCGTCTATTTTTGGAGCAACTTATTTTATAAAATTAAGTGTTATTTAAAAAGTTCAAGACAATCTCCTTAATCTGGTAATCAGTTGCTGGCTAATAGCTACCATCCCAAGCAACAACAACGGTAAAATAGGCAACGTATATCGTTCTTCAATTCCTCGCTGAAAATAGCACAAATAAAAAACATAACTAAAAACACTAATAGCAAGTGCTGTTTGACGCCAGTCTGTTTTTTTTATAAAAATTAAATTGAACAACAGAAAAATAAAACACAGCGAATGAATCGCAAAAAAAGTGAGCCGAATAGCGTCCATAGCAACATTGCCACGATAGGTTTGTTGAAAAATATACAAGGACAAGTTAGAATGAAAAGCCATTGTTTTAAAAACTTTTAGCGGAGCAATAAAGTGGTAATTCATCCAAAACTCACTTTTATATTCCTTGGTTAATTGTTTAAATTCTTGTATCACTTCTTGTTCTATTGCAGGAGTTTCTTTGGGCATCGGCAACCTTTTTTCGTAATACGGTTTCTGAAATAAAGTGGCTTGTTGGTATTTTCTAAAAACAGCAACTAAGCGTTGTTCACCAAAAAAACTCACCACTTCTTTTGGAAAAGTTTGTATGGCATTATTGATATAAACAAAAGAAGTATCTCCTTTAATCGCGGCTTGCCACATCGGAACTAGATACGAATGAGCTTCTTGACCTTCTTGTGCCCAACCACCCACAAAATTCCAATATTCTTTTAAAGTTGGTCGATACATGGAGTTGCCCTCCGAATAATAAATGGGATGTAAACCCACCCATTCGTTGGTAATTTTATAGTTTCTAACTTGCCAAATAGCTGTAAAACTAAATGCGATAATTCCAAATAAAAAAAGCTGAATCATTGTTTTTATTTTACGTGTTTCCCAATACTCTTTTACCAAAAAAATAGGAATTAATATACCCATAAAACCCAATGGTGGACGAACAAGTAGTAAATACGAAAAAGTTAAAGCGGCTAAAAAGTAATAACAATTTTTTTGTTTTGTGGAGGTAATTTCGTATGCTTTAAATAATAAAAAAACAAACAACAATAAAAGTGCAGGAGTAACTCCTTCGGTAAGGGTATAAAATAAAAACCCACTAGCAAAAGGAGTGAGACCATATAAAGCAGCAACAAACAATGCCATCTTATTATGCTTTAAAAGAGAAAAAGCAATACGATACAACCAGTAAATAGAAATGGAAAAAAGCAAAAGTTGAGCAATTTTCAACCATTTTAAAGCCAAAGGATAGCCTGCAATTTTAAGAAATACCATGTAAAAGATTCCATAACCTGGTGGTCGAATAAAATAACTTTGTTTTCCAATAGAATTATCCTTCCAAACACCTGATATTAAATAATTTTCGGGAGGAACGAGGTAGCTCACATCATCATTGGTGATTACTGTTTGGTTATCTCTAATTTTATCTTTTGGTAGCTGTTGAAGGTTGAGTTGATTGTAAAAAAAAGCAGAAAAAAAAGATAAAATACAAATTACCCAACTAATATGATTTTTTAAAAATTGCATTAAACTTTTCCTTGATCAATCAATAATTTTGTTTTTAAAATCCCAGCAACAGAAAGGCTATCGGTAATTTCACCATTCATCACCATCTTGTAAACTTCATCAAAAGGTAATTTTTTGATTTGTAACACTTCCCCTTCTTCAGGTTCTGGTTCAAAGTAGCTTAATTCTTTAGCAATGTAAATAATTCCCATTTCATCAGAAACAGAATTGCTCAGGTGCATATCGAGTAATTTAATCCAACTGTTGGCAACTATTCCCAACTCTTCTTTTAATTCTCGTTGAGCAGAAACTAATACATCAACTTGATGTAATCCGCCTCCTTCACATATTTCCCAACTGTATTGTTGTAAAGGAAAACGATACTGACCAACCAACCAAGTGTTATAATTTACATCTAAAGGAATGATGCCAATGGCTTTGTTTTTATAATGAACGACTCCATAAATTCCATCTCCTCCAGCCGCATTAATGGTTTGATGTTCGGTTACTTTAATCCAAGGATTGTCGTACTTAACAGCACTACTTTTACTCGTCCAGGGATTTTTTTCTTTTTCCATATAGAATAATGTGTAAATGTATTAATGTGTCAATATAACAATTAAAAAATTGCTACATTGTTTAATTGTTCCATTAATCACTATCCAAATACTTTTTTTAAGAGGTCGGAAACTCTAGCCATAGGGTCTTTACGAATCTTTTTTTCTTCTTTTTCAATCATTAAAAATAATCCATCCATTGCTTTGGAAGTAATGTAATCTTCTAAATTTGGATTTTGTTTTTCGATAAAAGGAATCTTGTTGTAGGTACTAATTACTGGATTCCAATATTTAGTTACTTCTACTTGATTAATGGCATTTTTAACTACAGGATTAAATTTTATTTTTAACTGAGCTGATGTTTTTTCTTTTAAATAGTTGGTGGCAGCGTTATCAGCACCACGTAAAATGGTAAAACCATCTGCAATGGTCATTTCTTTTATTGCTCCTATAAATATTGGAGCAGCCTCTTTTGAAGCAGTTTCTGCAGCACGATTCATGGTCATCACAAATTCATCCACTTGTTTTTTCATACCTAAGGCTTCCACTTTTTCTTTTACTTTAATTACTTCTGGAGGAAATGGGATAAAAATTTCTGGATTTTTATAAAAACCATCTAATTTAGAAGTTAACGCTGTTGAATTATTAGTGCCAACCGTTAACGCTTCTCTTAATCCACTAATAACTTCGGAGTTGGTTAAAGGGATTTGCCCATTTGTTTTGTTGTAATCTTCTAAAACAGAAGACATTTCGGCACAACTTACCAAAAATAAAATCATACTAGAAATTAATACTATTTTTTTCATTCTTAAAATATTTAAGTTCATAAATTACCTGCTCAAAGATAGATAAATCATTTATTATTAGTTCTAAATTTGACGAATGAAACTAGATATTATATCCATAGGAGATGAATTGCTAATTGGGCAAACCTTAAACACCAATGCACATTGGATAGCAAAAGAACTCAATACTATTGGCTTTGAAATAAGGCAACAACTTTCCATCAGTGATTCGGAGGAAGCCATTTTAACGGCAGTTGATGAAGCTTTAAAACACACCGATGTTATTTTAATTACTGGAGGTTTAGGACCAACCAGTGATGATTTAACCATGCCTGTACTCAACAACTATTTTGGAGGAAAATTGGTAAAAAACGAACAGGTTTATCAGGATATTGAAAAACTAATTACCAGCAGAGGTTTTGAAATGAACCAACTCAATCAAAATCAAGCGATTGTTCCCAATAATTGCACCGTAATTAGAAATGCTCATGGCACAGCTCCAGGATTGTTGTTTGAACAAGGTAAGCAACTAATTATTGCGATGCCTGGTGTTCCTTTTGAGATGAAAGCCATGGTTACCGATACGGTAATTCCAATTTTAAAAGAAAAATACGTGTTGCCAGAAATTGTTCATCAACTCGTTTATACGCAAGGTTTAGCCGAATCGAAATTAGCTGAACTATTGACCGATTGGGAAGGCAACTTACCTAAAAGTATCAAATTAGCTTACTTACCTTCAGCTGGACGAGTAAAATTACGACTGAGTTCTGTTGGAAACGATAGAAAATTAATACAACAACAAATTGAAGTTGAAGTTAAAAAGTTAACCGAACTAATTCCGCAGTATATTTATTTGGTAACCAATAACCTGATTGATATAGGGATTGAAAATAGTATTGGAGAAAAATTAGTGCAACAAAAAGCCACGTTGAGTACTGCCGAAAGTTGTACTGGAGGTTACATTGCTCATTTAATTACTAGCATTTCTGGAAGTTCTGATTATTACAAAGGTTCTGTAATTGCTTATGCAAACGACATGAAGGTAAAAGTATTGGGAGTAAATCCAGAAGATTTAGAGCAATATGGAGCAGTTAGCTTAGAAGTGGTGGAGCAGATGGCTTGGGGAGTAAAAAACAAAATGAAAACCGATTATGCCATTGCTACCTCGGGCATTGCTGGTCCTAATGGTGGAACAGACGAAAAGCCTGTGGGTACTGTTTGGATAGCGGTTGCAACTCCAAAAGGGGTAAAAGCCAAAAAATTTATTTTTGGAAAACAAAGAGCTGTAAATATTGAGCGAGCTGCTGTTGCTGCTTTAGGAATGCTGCTGAAGG
>PFUQ01000111.1 GCA_002790175.1 Flavobacteriales bacterium CG_4_9_14_3_um_filter_32_8 | reverse complement strand
GAATTAATTAGAATGGGCAAAGGTAAAGTTGAATTATCACCCATGTACGTGGTAAGAAATGCATACATAGGAAAAGCAGAAAATTACTTAAGGATGTATGGGAATTTTAATTTTGGAGAAGGCGGTGCTTTTCACGATATTCCATGGGTAATCGAAAGATATGGCATTGTTCCAACTAGTGCTTATGCCGGGTTAAATTATGGCGAAGAAAAACACAATCATAGCGAATTAAATGGAATGTTAACCGCAATGGTTAAAGTTTTAGCCAATAAACCTCAAGGAGGAAAACTAACTCCAAGTTGGAAAAAAGCATATACCGATGTGGTTGATGCTTATTTAGGTGATGTTCCAGACAATACTGAAGATTTTAAATTTAATGTAGATGGAAAAGAATATAATCCTAAATCTTATGCCAACTATTTAGGATTAGACATGAATAATTATGTTTCACTTACCTCCTACACTCACCATCCTTTCTACTCTTCTTTTGTGTTGGAAATTCCAGATAATTGGATAATGAAACAATCTTACAACTTGCCTTTGGATGAATTGATGATGGTGATGGAAGAATCAATAAAAAATGGCTATACATTTGCTTGGGGTGCTGATGTTTCGGAAAAAAGTTTCTCTTTTAAAAACGGTTTAGCAATAGTCCCAGAAGATGAATCTACCATCCTTAAAAAAGGAGAAGATAATAAAAATTTTAGCGATGCTGGTGCCGAAAAAATTGCCGACTGTTTTGATGTGCCTGTTAAAGAAAAAGAAATAACTCAAGTATTACGACAAGAAGGATTTGATAATCAAACAACTACTGATGACCATGGAATGCATGTAACAGGAATTGTTAAAGATCAAAAAGGAACCAATTACTTTATTGTTAAAAATTCATGGGGATTGGATAATAATGAATGTGATGGCTATTTTTATGCATCTTATCCTTATGTAAAATATAAAACGATGAACATTTTGATTCATAAAGACGCTATCCCTTCTGTAATTAAAAAGAAACTAAGTATAAAATAACACCATGAAAGTTAACGTAACCGACATTAAAATAGGTAAAGGTTTAGGTGATATTCAGTTTGGATGCACCAAAGATAAATTAAAACATTTATTAGGTGAACCTGAAGAAATTGATACCTACAATGCTTCTGGTGATGAAGATGAGTTTTTGACAGAAACTTGGCATTATGATGAATATGAATTTTCTGTTTCTTTTGATGAAGAAGATAATTGGAAATTAACTACTTTCTCTATCAGTTCTCCTGCTTGCAAACTCAATGGGCATCAATTGATTGGAATGGAAATAGATGATGTTATCCAATTATTAGAAGAGGCTAACCTGGGAGATAATGAATTAGAAGATTTATCTGATGATACCATTGAACAAAAATTACTTTGTTACTTGGCTGCTAGTTTAAACCTTTGGTTTGAAGACGATAAACTATCTGAAATACAATGGGGTGTTTTGTGGAGCGATGAAGACACTCCTATTTTTCCTGAATAAGTGAAGGGAGAAAGGCATAAGGGGTAAGATGTAAATGCAAAGTAGTGTAGAAAGTTTAGAAAGGCATAAGGAGTAAGTAATAAGGAGTGTGTTTAAAAAGTTTAGGAGTTTATCTCATCAAATTAATTATTTCTAATTTCTATCATTGCGAACAGAACGCAGTCTTTCAGTTTATTTAGGATAAATTCCGTGAAGCAATCTGTCTTTCGTTTAGACAGATTATCAATATTTTTTTATTATATACCTGAGTTCGATTCTAAAAATCATTGTCAATTTGAGTGATTTTTTGAAATGTAATGTAAAAAAATTGTATCGAAAATCGATGATTTTTTTTCGCTATAAAAGAAAAGGGATGCTTTCACATCCCTAATCTCTCACCTAAACTCACGCTAAAAACTAACTTTAATTTTGTATATATTTTGGTTGTTGTGTTGGTCTCGTTAAAATATTCCCTTTTTGTATCATTATTTTGTAATTGTATTTTCCAGATTTGTTTTCAATAATAAGAGGTTCATTTTCTTTTAATCTGTAACCATGTTCATGAAAACCATTGGGGTCACATATTAACATCAAATAAGTATCCAATCCATCATATCCAGGTTCACCATGTGCTCCACCAGCTCCACCTCTATTTATCCAAATCTCATAGGTTCCATACCAATAATCGTGCGAGTTAACATAATATTCAAAATCGTAAATCCCTGGGTTGGTAGGATAATATTCGCCTAATATTGGATTATTAGGGATAGCGTTATTATTGTCCCAATAACTATAAGGAGCATGATGTTCATAATCTACACCAAAATAAGCTTTTCCATCTCTACCATAAGTACCAGGAGTGTTATCGACAACAATACAACTTGTAAAAAACATATAGAGAATGATGGGGTATAGTAATGTTAACTTTTTCATGATATGATGTTTTTTAAACTAAATCCAAATGTTATGCCAAAAAATAATAACAATTGTTGTGAGTTGTTTTATTGAGGTTGGTTAACTTTGTAGCAAGTAAATAATTATGGTATTATCACAAGTAAAAAAACAAGGGTACGTTACAGCAGATTTAGCTAAAGGGAAAAATTTAGTTAAAGAGATTGCTCTATTAAAAAAAGAAAAGAATGCGATAATTCTTGCTCATTACTATCAGCAAGAAGACATACAAGATATTGCCGATTATATTGGCGATAGTTTAGGTTTAGCCCAAGAAGCAGCGAAAACAAAAGCCGATGTAATATTATTTGCAGGTGTTCATTTTATGGGTGAAACAGCAAAAATTTTAAATCCAACCAAAAAAGTAATTATTCCCGATTTAAATGCAGGTTGCTCATTGGCAGATTCAGCACCCACAGATAAATTTGAAGCTTTTGTAAAAAATTATCCCAACCATACCGTTATCAGTTACATTAATTGCTCGGCAGAAATAAAAGCATTGAGCGATATTATTTGTACTTCCTCCAATGCAGTAAAAATTGTGGATAGTTTGCCCAAAGATGCTAAAATAATTTTTGCTCCCGATATTAATTTAGGAAGATATGTAGCTAAAAAAACAGGTAGAGATTTAGTTTTATGGGACGGTACTTGTGAAGTTCATGTGGAGATTTCTAGCGATAAATTAAAGTTTTTGAGAGGAAAATATCCAAACGCCAAATTAATTGCTCACCCTGAATGCATGGAAAATGTGTTGGCTGAAGCTGATTTTATTGGTTCTACCACCGCCTTGTTGAAATTTGTTGAAGAAGATAAAGCTACCGAATTTATTGTTGCAACCGAAGTGGGAATTATTCATAAAATGAAACAAGCTGTCCCACATAAACTATTAATTCCTGCACCTGCAAATACAGATAATACTTGTGCTTGCAGCGAATGTCCGTATATGAAATTAAATACATTAGAAAAAATCCATGCCAGTTTGGTACACTTACAACCCGAAATTTTTGTGCCAGAAAATATTCGTCTTAAAGCATTAAAATCGGTTAATAGAATGTTGGAATTGAGTGTCCCATCCTAACCTTCTACCTCCGTACCGTGTCGGGCGGGCAAAGAGAAGGGATAAAAAAGAAAAAATGACTTTCGAAAAAGAAAAATATAAAAAATTAAATAAAATTGATTAACTTTGGTAGTATGATTGATTTTAGTAAATACATAGAAATTAATTCTGATAAGAGATTTGGAAAACCTATTATTATTGGAACTAGAATTACTGTTTATGATGTTCTGAATTGGCTTGCCAGTGGAATGAATAAAAAAGATATTATTTCTGACTACCCAGAAATAACCGAAGAACAAATAAATGCCTGTTTAGGTTTTGCTGCAAATCGGGAAGCTCAATCAAGAATTGCTTCGTGAAACTACTTTTTGATCAAAATATCTCATTTAGAGTTTTAAAAAAGATTAAGGATGTATATCCCAATGCAAAACAAGTAAGAGATCTACATCTTGAAAATTCGAGTGATAAAGATATTTGGTTTTATGCCAAAAAGCACAATTACACCATTGTAACTTTTGATATTGATTTTTCAAACCTAACTACTCTTTATGGATTTCCTCCAAAAATAATCTGGATAAGGGTAGGAAATACAACCACAAAAAAACTTGCACTTTTATTTCAAGATAAATATGGTATCATTCATTCTTTTTGCAAAGAAAGTAGCATAGGATGTTTAGAAATAAATGAATAGAATATTGGAAT
>PFUQ01000128.1:2886-3975 GCA_002790175.1 Flavobacteriales bacterium CG_4_9_14_3_um_filter_32_8 | reverse complement strand
GTTTGGTTATTTTTAATTTCCAAAGCAGTACGAATAATCTTTTTTATCACAAAATTTTCTCCTCTTAAGCAAGATTCATGGTTAAACAATATTCCACAACACGCTTTTAAATCATAAGCTTCTCTGTAGTTTACGGTAATCCAATGAGCTGAAGCTTTTGAAATGCCATAAGGACTTACGGGATGAAATAAAACGGTTTCTTTTAAAGGTAAATTTTCAATGCCAATATTTCCAAACATTTCACTGCTCGAAGCTTGATAATATTTAGTGTTGATAGAAAATTTTCTGATAGCTTCAAGAATATTAATCACACTTATGGTGTTAAATTCAAAGGTATCAACTGGAGTAGTAAAAGATAACCCAACAGAACTTTGTGCTGCCAAGTTGTAAAATTCATCTGGCTGAATTTGTTGAATTAATTTTTCTACTTCAGTTTTATTTAATAAATTAATCTCCTGTAATTCTACTTGCTGTTGTATCCCTAAAAAAGCTAAACCTATCCTATTTTTAGACTGTAAAGGTCTAATTAATCCCACAACTCGATAGTTTTTATCTACCAATAATTTAGCTAAATAAGCTCCATCTTGCCCCGATATTCCTGATATTATAGCTGTTTTCATTGGTAGTTTTATTGTATGACAAACTTAATTATATTAATTAAATTTCCAACCTTTATGCAATTTAGTAGTTGTTTTTGCAACTGTTTTTGTTGTAACTGTTCTTTAAACAATCATATTTTCATCTTTTCTTGTAAAAAAGCCTGTTTTTATTTTTGTTTGCTAATTTCAACTTCCATGAAACCCAAACTCCTCCTATTCATTGATTGGAACAAACCAGACTTTAAGGCTGGTGGTTCTGTAGTAAATAATACTTTAAATTTTATCGCCTTAAAAAACATTAATTTTGCTTATTCCATTAAGCATATTTTATCATTTTTGCTTATTACATTAAGCAATTTTTGATAGAAAGTTTAAAACGTAATTAAAACTTTTCTGTTTTCTGTAGAAAGTTTTAGTTATATCTAAAACTTCCTTTAATTTTTGTAAAAGTTTAAAACGTATCTAAAACTTTTCCGTTTTTTGGTGAAAG
>PFUQ01000128.1:0-2869 GCA_002790175.1 Flavobacteriales bacterium CG_4_9_14_3_um_filter_32_8 | reverse complement strand
ACTTTTTAAATAAACTCAAAATATCATAATGCATAAACTACCTATTTTATTCAGTAAATTTGAAGAGTGAAAAATCTTTATATTATACCAGGATGTAATGGTGCAGGAAAAACTACTGCATCTTACACCATTTTACCAGAAATGTTAAATTGCAATGAATTTGTAAATGCTGATGAAATTGCCAAAGGACTTTCTCCTTTTAACTCCACAAGTGTTGCTATACAATCTGGTCGTTTAATGTTGAAGAGAATTGATCAATTAATTACATCAGGAAAAGATTTCGCTTTTGAAACTACCCTAGCTACAAGAAGTTATGTCAATACAATTCATAAAGCAAAAGAAAATGGATATTTTATTACTATTTTGTATTTTTGGTTAAACTCACCAGAATTAGCACTAGAAAGAGTTAAACAACGAGTTTACGAAGGTGGTCATGACATACCCAACAATGTAATTCACAGAAGATATCATTTAGGGATAAAAAATATGTTTACGTTATATATTCCTACAGCGGATTATTAGATGTTAATTGATAATTCTAAAACTCCATTTAGCATTATTGCCGAGAGCGGAAATAATAAAATTAAAATAATTAATAAGCTGATTTGGGATTATCTTAAAAAATTATACCATGACAACTAAAGAGCAAATTAAAGATATAAGAGAGAAAATTTTAAGAGGTTTAGAAAAAACGTATGAAAAATTAATTATTGAAAAAATAAAAAATGATAGCGTTTTGGTTATCTCAGAAAATGGTAAAATTGTTAAAATTAAACCTAAAAAAAAGGTTTAACCCGTTAGAATTTTCATTAAAAAAAGTGTCAGTTCGTCCGTCAGCTGACGGACTGAATTGACAAATTTTCTTCTAAATGCACAACGGGTGGTTTAATAAGTTTTTAAATGTCAAAAAACCCTAAAATCCTCATCTTCATTGATTGGTACAATCCAGGTTTTAAAACAAATAAAAACAAAATATTTACCTCAATAAACTAAACTATTTTAAAATGTTTAGCTTAGAAAACGAAACTTTTTGTACTTTTGCATCATGAAAAATATTCTAAAAAATATCATTTCTAATTTCCACGCTACTGATTTAAAAACAAGTTATCGTCGGAAAATTGAATTGCCAATAACCACAGGAATCATTGTTTCTGTGGTTGGTGTTCGACGAAGTGGCAAAACTTATTTGCTTTACGAAACCATAAAAAAGTTGATAGACGAAGGTATTTCTAAAAGCAACATACTGTACATTAATTTTGAAGATGAACGATTAAATCTACAACAAGCTGATTTGGATATTATTCTACAAGCCTACATGGAATTATATCCTCAACATCAATTAGAAGCTTGTTATTTTTTCTTTGACGAAATACAAAACATTAAAGGCTGGGAAAAATTTGTGCGTAGAGTGTTTGACACTATTAGTACTAATGTTTACGTAACTGGCTCCAATTCAAAACTATTAAGTAGTGAAATAGCCACCGAATTACGTGGGAGAACCATTAGTTACACCGTCTATCCGCTGTGTTTTTTAGAATTCCTAGATTTTAATCAGATAGTGCCCAATTTTTATGAAACCAAACAAAAAATTAAACTATTAAACTGTTATGATAACTTTTTAAACTACGGTGGATTCCCCGAAATATATAATTTAGACCCCGAGCTAAAAGTTAAAAAACTCCAAGATTATTTTAACTCCATCATTTATAAAGATTTAATTGAACGATACGATATTTCAAATCCAACCATTTTAAAATTTTTTATTAAGAAAATTTTAGAGCAAATTACTAAACCTATATCTGTGAATAAAATTCATAATGATATTAAATCAATGGGGTATAAAATAAGTAATAATGTGTTATATGAATATTTAGATTATATTAAAGCAACTTTTAGTGCAATTATTGTCAATAAATTTGATTTTTCTGAAATAAAACAAGCTAAAAGTGAAAAAAAAGCTTATGCCATAGATAATGGAATTTTAACAGCATTAGACTTCTCTTTTTCTGAAAACAAAGGTAAATTGCTAGAAAACATGATTGCCTTAGAACTTTTAAAACATGATAAAGAATTGACTTATTATAAAAACATTGTTGAGTGTGATTTTATCATCAAACAAAAAAATAATTATTTACCCATTCAATGTTCTTTTTCGTTACAAAACGATGCTACAAAAAAGAGAGAATTTAAAGGATTGATTTCCGCTTGTGAATTTTTAAAGGTGAAAAAAGGAATTATTGTTACTTATGATGAAGAATCTATAGAAAAAATAAATGAAATTGAAATAAAAGTTATTCCTGCATACAAATTTATGCTCGAAATTTCATCTTTATGAGAAGAAAGAAAATCCTCATCTTCATCGATTGGTACAAACCTGGTTTTAAAGCTGGTGGTCCTATTCGGTCTATTAGTAATTTAGTTGACCAACTTCATGAAAAAGTTGCTATTTATATTGTTACTCGTAACACTGACTATTTAGAAAGCATATCTTACACAACAGTAAAAACAGATGAGTGGAATACCATTGATGGTGCTCAAGTTTTCTACCTATCCTCTCAAAATACTACTGCAAAAACAATAAAAAATTTAATAAAAGAAGTGCAACCTAATACTGTATATTGCAACAGTTTATACTCCTATTACTTTTCGTTATTACCCATTTATATTGCAAAAAAACTACACATCAGGGTTGTTCTAGCAGTTAGAGGCATGTTATCGAAAGGCTCCTTAGGAGTGAAAAGTAGAAAAAAGCTATTCTTTTTGCAATCAGCAAAATTTATAGGTTACTTTAAAAATGTAATTTTTCATGCAACTACTTTAGATGAAAAAAAAGACATTAAAAAAGCATTTGGGAAAAAAACAACTGTAA
>PFUQ01000159.1 GCA_002790175.1 Flavobacteriales bacterium CG_4_9_14_3_um_filter_32_8 | reverse complement strand
TAAATCCATCTGGCGAAAACGCAACAATTGAAATAATGAACATACAAGGGCAGGTAGTTTACAAAAACAATAGTAATAGCACTAGTCAAGTAATTGATTTAAGAAAAAATGCCAAAGGTGTTTACTTTGTAAATGTAATTGCTGATAAAGGAGTTGCTAACTATAAAATAGTTATTCAATAACATTTAGCATAAATAAAACTAAAGGCTTGGAAATTTTTTCCAAGCCTTTTTTATTTATTATACCAACTAGCTAGATAGTCGCTCGAAAATTGGAGTTATAAAAAGTAAAAACATTTATTAGCTATCTTATGGTCTTATAAGTAAAAAACATTATTTTTGCAATCCTTTTGCGGGCGTGGTGGAATTGGTAGACACGCTAGACTTAGGATCTAGTGCCGCGAGGTGTGAGAGTTCGAGTCTCTCCGCCCGTACAACGTAAGGAAAGGAGATGATTTTATTCCTAAACAAAGCAAGGGAGTCTCTCCGACAGTACAATGAAAAAGGTATAAGGTTCGCCTTGTACCTTTTTTAAATTAAACAGACTTTAAAGTTGAAATAAAAACTGAAGAATGAACATTACAAAAGAAAAAATTGACCATTTAAATGCAGTAATTAAAGTGCAAGTAAATCAGACTGATTATCAAGAAAAAGTTGATAAAGTTTTAAAAGAACACCGCAACAAAGCTAATATTCCTGGATTTAGAAAAGGTCACGTTCCAATGGGGATGATTAAAAAAATGGTTGGAACTAATGTCATAGTGGATGAAATCAATAAACTACTTTCAGATTCTTTACAAAAATACATTACTGACGAAAAGTTAGATTTATTAGGGAGTCCACTACCTAAGATAGAAGATAAAGACAAAATTGACTGGGAAACTCAAACAGATTTCGAGTTTACATATGAAGTTGGTTTAGCTCCTCAGTTTGATGTTGATTTAGATGCTAAATACAAATTAGAATATTATAAAATTAAAGTAGCGGACAAAGATGTACAAAAATACATTAATGATGTTGCCAAACGATATGGGAAAATGTCAAACCCTGAAGTTGCACAAGAAGATGATATGCTTTTTGGAAAATTTGAAGAGTTAGATGGAATGGGGAATATTAAAGAAGGAGGAATTTCCCATTCTTCCGTAATTATTATTAAAGCAGTTACCGATAGTAAATTACAAAAAAGCTTAATTGGTGCAAAAGCTAATGATACATTTGATTTAGATCCAAAAAAAGTTTCTGAATACGAATCTGATCAAGCTGCTGCTTTAGGTGTTGATGCGGCAACATTAAAAAATATCATTTCTAAATTCAGATATACCGTTGAAAAAATAAACAAAATTATTCCAGCAGAAATCAATCAAGAACTATTCGATAAAGTTTATGGGCCAAAGGTAGTTAAAGATGAAACCGAATTTAGAGCTAAAGTGGCTGAAGAATTAGGGAAAGGATTAAGTATTGATGCAGATAGAAAATTTAAAGCAGATATTCAGGAAAAAATATTAGAGAAATTAAAAATTGAGCTACCCAACGAATTTTTAAAAAGATGGATTGTCGCTTCCAACGAGAAGCCAATTTCAAAAGAACAAGTTGAAACTGAATACAACGAGTATGCGAAGAGCCTAAAATGGCAATTGGTTGAAAATAAAATAATAAAATCAAACGATATTAAGGTTTTACCAGATGAAGTGGTAGCTTATACCAAAGATTTGTTAGCTCAACAAATGGCTAGTATGGGAATGCCTAACAATAACGATGAGGAACTTACTGATACAGCCAACAGAGTGCTTCAAAATGAACAAGAAGCCCGTAACATTTACATGATGATGTATGATAATAAACTTCTGAACTTATATAAAAAGTCACTAAAGTTAAAAGAAAAAGAAATCTCATACGAAGATTTTGTAAAATTAGCTTACAATAAAAAATAAATATCTAGCCCTAACATCTATTGTTAGGGCTTTTTTATTATTCTCAAAAAAATGTAAACAAAAATCATTTTTTAATAAAATAGAATATAGTAAATTGGTCTTTTATTTCTCACTTAAAAATTAAAAAACATGTTCGATAAAGATGAATTTAGAAAATACGCTACTAAACATGCTGGGATAAATAGTTTAGTTTACGATCAATACACTTCAATTCATGGAAGTTATATTTCTCCAACAATTATTGAAGAACGACAAATGAATGTTGCATCAATGGATGTTTTTTCAAGATTAATGATGGATAGAATTATTTTTTTAGGAACAGACGTTAATGATTACGTTGCAAATATCATACAAGCACAATTATTATTCCTAGAATCTGTAGATGCTAAAAAAGACATCTTAATCTATTTAAACTCGCCTGGCGGTGGAGTTTATGCGGGTTTAGGAATATATGATACCATGCAATACGTAAGCCCAGATGTTGCAACAATTTGTACAGGAATGGCTGCATCCATGGGAGCAGTACTTTTGTGTGCTGGAGCACCAGGAAAAAGAAGTGCTTTAAAACACTCAAGGGTAATGATTCATCAACCAATGGGTGGGGCACAAGGTCAAGCAACCGACATGGAAATTACAGTTAAAGAAATTGTAAAGTTGAAAAAAGAATTATATGAAATCATTTCTAATCATTCAGGAAAACCTATGAAAGAAGTTGAAAAAGATAGCGATAGAGATTATTGGATGAAAGCTGATGAAGCAAAAGCTTATGGAATGATTGATGAAGTTTTAGATAAAGTAAAATAACTCTCAATTATAATTAATTAAAATTTATGAAATGACTTATATTGCTCAAATTCATGCAAGGCAAATTCTGGATTCTAGAGGTAATCCAACAGTAGAAGTAGATGTGATAACTCAAAATGGCGTTTTAGGACGAGCTGCGGTCCCGTCTGGAGCATCTACTGGAAAACACGAAGCAGTAGAACTGCGTGATGGAGACAAAGGAATTTATTTGGGGAAGGGAGTTCTTAAAGCTGTTCAAAATGTGAATACAGCAATAGCCGAAGAATTACAAGGAGCATACATCTTTGAACAAACATTGATTGATAATGCATTAATTAAATTAGATAGTTCAGAAAACAAGGGCAATTTAGGTGCAAATGCAATTTTAGGCGTTTCTATGGCTGTTGCTCGAGCTGCTGCTGAAGAATCTGGAATTCCTTTGTACAATTATATTGGAGGAGTTAATGCAAACATGCTTCCTATTCCAATGATGAATATTTTAAATGGTGGTTCACATGCTGACAACAAAATAGACATCCAAGAGTTTATGGTAATGCCAGTTGGTGCTTCTACTTTTGCTGAAGCATTACGGATGGGGGCGGAAATTTTTCATCACCTAAAAGCAGTATTAAAAAGCAATGGACATTCTACTAACGTTGGTGATGAAGGTGGTTTTGCTCCAAATTTAGGATCAAACGAAGAAGCTATTGAAACCATATTAATAGCCATTAAAAAAGCAGGATACAAAGCAGGAAAAGATGTTTTTATTGCTCTAGATGCTGCTGCATCAGAATTTTACAACAGTGATAAAAAATTATATGAATTTGAATCAACTGGAGATAAAAGAACTTCCAGCGAAATGGTTGATTATTGGAAAGAATGGGTGAACAAATATCCAATACTTTCTATTGAGGATGGTTTAGCTGAAGATGATTGGACTGGATGGGCTAATTTAACAAAAACTGTCGGAAAAAAAGTTCAAATAGTTGGTGATGATTTGTTTGTAACTAATACAAAAAGATTAGCACGAGGTATTGAAGAAAAGTCTGCTAACTCAATTCTAATTAAGTTAAACCAAATAGGAACTTTAACGGAAACGATAAATGCAGTTAATATGGCAAATAAAGCTGCTTTTACTTCTGTAATAAGCCATCGTTCTGGAGAAACCGAAGATAGTTTTATCGCTGATTTAGCAGTAGCACTAAATACAGGGCAAATAAAAACGGGTTCTGCCTCTCGTTCTGATAGAATGGCAAAATACAATCAATTATTAAGAATTGAAGAAATGCTAGGTGGTTCAGCCCAATATCTAGGAAAAGATTTCAAGTTTTTAAAGTAAGGACATTGTTTTGGTTTTTAAAAAAGCCACTGAAATTTTCTCAGTGGCTTTTTTATTGACAAAAATTCATGTAGATTTTGGCTTAATGGACATTTTTTAGGCTAAAATCTTTGAAAAGGCTTATCATTGTTGGCTTAAAATTAAATCAAAGGTTATGAA
>PFUQ01000254.1 GCA_002790175.1 Flavobacteriales bacterium CG_4_9_14_3_um_filter_32_8 | reverse complement strand
TTTTTTCGAAAGAAGATACATTTGATTGCCAATTATCAGGATTGTTCCCTTTGATGTAATTTTTGTAATAAGGTAATTTTTTCTCAGAAACAATTTCACTGTTTAGGTTCGACCCTAAAAATTTCATACGATAAGCATGTTTCCTTATTTTAAAAGGATTTTTACCAAAGTCGTTTCTTAAATTGGGCTGATGTCTTATTTGGTCTAACCGATCAAAATCCTCGGCAGCATACATATCAAAAGTAAATTGATTTTTTTCAAAATAAACATCTCCGATGTGTAATTTACAGTGGTATTTTACTTTTTGGTTTAGTTGCCCTTTATTTTCAGTAAAATGATAATCCGATTCTTGGTCACCACGAGCAAGAGAAAGTAAAGACAATAATAAAGGGATTACTAAGATGATTTTTTTGATTTTCATGTAATTATTTTTTGTTGAAATTTTAATATATTAATGACGTATGTACTATTAAATAGTTGCATTTTTTATTAAATGGGAGTTCTAAAAATTGAGTTTTTTGATTACACACCCCTTTCCCTCCGTCAGCTGACGGAGGGATGTGAAATGTTAATTTTTAGAACTCCCCTAAAAAAACATCAGCCGATTAAAAATCGGCTGATATTTTTAAAACTTTTATTTTAAAAGTGTTACATAACCGTTCACAATCTTTTCTTCATCGCTACATAAATCGGTATATTTTAAAACATAAAAATATACACCAGCATCGTGTCCTGTTCCATCCCAATGAGCCAAAGCATCTGTTCCTTCATATACTTTTCTTCCCCATCGGTTATATATTTTAATACTATATTCCGCATTTTGGTCAATTCCAACAAATTCCAATTCATCATTCCATCCATCTCCATTAGGTGTAAACACATTCGGAATAATACTTGTTGATTCTGATAATTCAATAAATTCAACATCACCCAAAGCTAATGTTTTATCACCACACATCGCATTGTATGCTGTTAATGAAACACTATATATTCCAGCACTTGGGTATAAATAAAAGATGGAATCAGAAGTAAATAATGTTCCATCTCCCATATTCCATAAAATAGAATCTGCTCCAACACCTGTAAATTTTAGTTCTACTGTAAAAGAATCTGTTTCACATGGTTTTGGTGGTTCAAAAGCCACTGTGGCAGAAAATGGTGGTGCTTGAATTAGCGTTACACTAAAAGTAATCGTATCTGAAATATTACAAGTAGATGAATCAATCGCAACATACATTACTGTGTAAATTCCATCTGTAGCATAAGTATAGGAAGGGTTAGCTTGCGTTGAAGTTCCTACTCCATCACCAAAATCCCAATAACTGTTAGGCGGTGAAGGTGTGTTTCCAGTAAAATCAACAACTAATGGTGTGGTACACAACACTATTGGAGGTGGTGGCACAACATTTATAGTTGTTACATTTGGATTAAAAAAGACAGTATCTGTAATCGTTGCTGTATTGTTGCATACAAAATCGTAGGCTTGAAAAGTAACGATATAAGTTCCTGGCGTGGTGTATGTATAAGTGATAGAAGTATCATTAATAAAAGTGGCACCATTGCCCATATTCCAATATAAAGAGTCAGCACCTGAGCCTGTAAAATCTAATTGTATGGTTAAACTATCGGTGCATGGGTCGTATGGTGGAAAATTAAACTGTGCATTTAATGTTTCATTTTGGCTAACCGTTACATTAAAATAGGCAGTATCAGCAATATTACAAGTTGAGGAATCGATAACGACATACATCACATTATAAGTTCCGGTATCTGCATAAGTATATAAAGGATTAGATTGAGTGGAAGTTCCTAAACCATCTCCAAAATCCCAATAACTGTTGGGCGGATTTGGTGTGTTTCCTGTAAAATTTACATTATAAGGAGCAGAACACAAAAGCATATTTGGTGGTGGTGTAGCATTTACAATTGAATATACTGGGTTAAACTCAACCGTATCAATTAATGTAAACGTATTGTTACAAAGTAAGTCATACGCTTCAAAGGTTATAATGTAAGTCCCAGTATTGGTATAATAATAAGTGATAGAAGTGTCATTTATAAAAGTGGTACCATTACCCATATCCCAAAATAAGGAATCTGCTCCAGAACCAGTAAAGTTCAATTGCACCATCATACTATCAGCACAAGGGTCTGGTATTGGAAAATTAAACTGCGCATTTAAAGAATCATTTTGGTTAATGGTCACATTAAAATAGGCGGTATCGGCAATGTTACAAGTGGAGGAATCTATCACCACATACATCACATTATAAGTCCCTGTATCGGCATAAGTGTACAAAGGGTTTGCAGCAGTATCAGTTCCTAGTCCATCACCGAAATCCCAATAACTATTGGGTGGAGTTGGCGTGTTTCCAGTAAAATTAACATTGTAAGGTGCAGAACATAACATCATGTTGGGCGGTGGAGTAGCATTAACGGTTGTTATGTTTGGATTATAAACAACAGTATCCGATAAAACAAATGTATTATTACATAATAAATCATAAGCTTCCAAGGTAACAACATAAGTTCCAGGGACAGTATAAGTGTAAGTAACAGAAGTATCATTAATAAAAGTTGAACCATTGCCCATGTCCCAGAATAAGGAATCAGCTCCAGTACCTGTAAAATCTAGTTGTATGGTTAAACTATCCACACATGGGTCGTAGGGGGGAAATAAAAATTGTGCATCTAACGAATCGTTTAAGTTTACTGTAACAGTAAAATAAGCAGTATCAGCAGTTATACATGCTGAAGGGTCGCTAGCAATAAAGGTAACCACATAAGTTCCTGTATCACCATAAGTATAAGTAGGGTTGGGTTGGGTTGAAGTTCCGATTCCATCTCCAAAATCCCAATAACTATTAGGAGGAGGAGTTGGACCAGCAGAAAAATTGACATTATAAGGAGGTAAACACAAGGTAACATCAGGAGGAACAACGGCTGTTAAAGCATCTAATGTTCCATTAGCAGAAAAGCTTCCTTCTTCTAAAAACACCCCTGAATCAAAAGCGGCATCTCCTGCATCAGCAATAGCCAACTTAATATGGTAGGTTTCTCCGCAATTTACCAATGCAAATGCAGTGAGTACAGTTGTTCTCCCGTCATACTCATAATTTGTTGTAGGATTGGTTTGATAAAAAACATTGTAAGTAGTCCAATTAGGGTCTTGAGCAGCACACGTAGCTGCACTTCCATAAGCCCCAGCAACTCCAGGGTTGATGGTATTAATTGCAACAGCAGTGGTTGTATAATTTCCTGGTGATAAAGGATCAGGAACTAATGCAATATTTTTTGCATTATAAGTTCCTCCCAAAGGATTATTACCAGTTAAAAAGAAACCAAATACATCATTGTATCCTGAACAGACATATTCTTCATATTCCTCTGAAGCAAAAACATAGTTAAATGTTAACGTATCACCAACAGGAATAAAATCAAACTCAATAATACCTTCATCAAAAGTTCCAGCAGTTGAAATTGGAGTTAAATCTGGGTCAGAACCAGAATTACCTGTACCCCCTAAAGATGAACCTGTTCCAATGTTTGGTTGAGATGCTAAAGTTATATCTCCTGTTCCTAAAATAACTCCTGAAGATAATCCAACACTTGATGTAGCATCTGTAAATTCGCCAAATTGAGGATTTGCAACATTGGAAGGTCCTCCGTTAAAGGTAATGTTAGAAACTGTAACCCCCCCTCCTAACAAAACATTTTGCACATAGTTTGCTACTGTATTGGTATTGCTTGTTACTACTTGGGAATAGCTAGTATTGATTACAATTGTTGCTAATAATGATAGAACTATTTTTTTCATATAAATGAAGCTTATTGTTTTATAAAAAAGTAAGACTTAATTCAATCGAATTAAGTTGCATCTAAAGTAAAAATAATTTAATTATTTTTAGTGATGTTAAAAAAATATATCATTAAGGTGGGTTCTAAAAATTGATTCGCATCAAAATTTTCATATTTTTTAGAGACAATGAAAAATTTTGAAATACTATCTGGATTCCGTCAGCTGACGGATGAAGCAGTATATGAAAAACTATAAAAACCCAATGGGAGCAAATATAACAAACAATCTGACTGCGTTATATTTTTTTGCAATAGCTAAGGCTATTCCAAAAACAATATGCCTTGCATCTTATTTATTATCTTTGTTTTTTGAAAGAAATCAATTTTTAGACCCCACCTTAAGCACCTCTAGTACTTCTATTTT
>PFUQ01000181.1:1258-5319 GCA_002790175.1 Flavobacteriales bacterium CG_4_9_14_3_um_filter_32_8 | reverse complement strand
GCTTCAAACTTTTAATTTTACTGGAGCATTACAAACGTGGACAGTTCCTGCTGGTGTCACATCAATAACAGTTGATGTAAAAGGAGCTCAAGGAGGTGGTGCGTATGGAGGAAATGGAGGTAGATCACAGGCTACAATTACAGTAATTCCAGGTCAAACATTAAATATATATGTTGGAGGAACACCTACTGTTCAATTAGGACCTGGCGGTTTTAATGGTGGTGGGGCTGTTGCAGCACTTCCTTGTGGTGGTCCTTCAGATGGCTGGCCTGGTGGTGGGGCTTCTGACATAAGAATTGGAGGGACAACATTAAATGACCGAATTATAGTCGCTGGTGGTGGTGGTGGAATGGGTTGGTCGAATGGTTTAGGAGGTGCTGGAGGTGGAACAATTGGTAGTGATGGGGCAGCTTCATGGATTGTTGGAACAAATGGTTTTGGAGCCACTCAAGTGGCTGGAGGTAATGGAGGGTTCTATTCTGGAAATGGACAATCAGCACCAAGTGGAACTTTAGGTGTTGGTGGTGATTCGGGCCCTTTAAATACTTATTGTACTGGCGGCGGTGGAGGTGGCGGTTACTATGGCGGCGGAGGCGGGTATGTTTCTGCGGCTGGTGGTGGTTCAAGTTTAGTCCCTAGTGGAGGTAGTACAACAAGTAATTATCAAGTAGGTAATGGTGAAATTACCATTTCTTATACTGCTGCAACTATCACCACAACACAAACTGCAGGTTTAGCAAGTGGTTCAACTTTTCCAATAGGAGTTACAACGAATACTTTTTCTGCAACAACTATTTTTGGTACAGTTACATGTTCTTTTACTGTTACTGTAGTTGATGCTGAAGCTCCTGCAATTACTTGTTTATCTAACATTACTGTAAATAATGATGCTGGTATGTGTGATGCTGTAATTACTTATGCTGCTCCTGTTGGAACTGATAATTGTGCTGGTGCTACAACTGCTTTATTTAGTGGTTTAGGATCTGGTGCTACTTTTCCTATTGGAACTACGACCGAAACTTATGAAGTTACTGATGCTGCTGCTAATGCAACTTCCTGTTCTTTTACTGTTACTGTTGTTGATGCTGAAGCTCCTGTGATTACTTGTCCTAGTGACATTTCATCTTGTAACCCAGTAGTTAATTATGCTGCTCCTGTTGGAGCTGACAACTGTGCTGGTGCTACAACTACAATGACTGCTGGTTTAGGTGATGGTGCTACCTTCCCAATTGGAACTACAACTGAAACTTATGAAGTAACAGATAGTTCTGGTAATACAACTTCTTGTTCTTTTACTGTAACTATTAATGCCTTACCAACTGTAACTCTTGCCACTTTTTCACCTGACACAATTTGTGACACTGATCCTGTAGTCGCTTTGCCTGTTGGAACTCCTGCTCTAGGAACTTATTCTGGTAATGGAGTTACTGGTGCTAATTTTGATCCTGCTTTAGCTGGAATTGGTACTCATTATGTTTACTATAATTATACCGATAGCAATACTTGTAGTAGTTCAGATTCTACCATGATTGTTGTAGTGTCTTGCGTAGGTATTAATGAAAATGCTTCCTTAACTGGAATAAATGTTTTCCCTAATCCTGCTAACAATGTAATTAACATCAGTTTAGGTGCAACAACTACCACTGTTAACTTTACTTTATCTGCTGTTGATGGCAAAGTGGTTTATCAAGCGAAAAATAGTACTGATAAAATTACTGCTATTGATATCAGTAACTTCAGTAAAGGTATTTACTTCTTAAAAGTAACTAATGAAAGTGATTACAAGGTTTTTAAAGTAATTAAACAATAAATTTTAAACACCTTTTACAACCAAACCCTGCTATTTTCATAGCAGGGTTTTTTGTTTCTATGCAGAATAGGATTTCAATAATAATGAAATCATTAGTTAGCCTATTGATAAAAAATCATTAATTTCATGGTTTAAGTTTCTTATTAAATATAAACTATCATGAAAAAAATCTACCAAAAAATTATTTTAACTTGTTTAACAACACTGTTTATTGCAAGTGTTACAGCACAAAATAATGCAATTAATTATTGGACTATATCAAATAAGGGAGCTGTAGCCAACTTAGATAAAGTAAACCGAAGTTCACAACCCAGCACTTCTCAAATTTACCAATTGGATTTAAATGCATTTAAAAATGCTTTAATTGGGGCTCCTGTAAGAGGGGAATCCACTTCTAAATCTAATTTAATTATGGCATTTCCAACTACCGAAGGAAATCTGGAACATTATCGAGTTTTGGAATCACCAATAATGCATCCTGATTTAGCAGCGATGTATCCCATGATAAAAACTTATGTAGCACAAGGAATAGAAGACCAAACAGCATATATGCGTTTTAGTGTTACTCAATTTGGATTACACACCATGTCGTTGTCTGGAAAAAGAAGCACTTCTTATATTGACCCTTATACTAAAGATTTAAGTTCTTACATTGTATATGATAGAAGTTCTTTAGGCACAAACCCTCAACCTTTTGAATGTTTAACTCCACAAGATGGTAACTTACCAAGTCTAAAAAATGATAAAATTGAAAATAATAAAGCTACAAATGATCAAAAATTTAGAACATTCCGTTTAGCTCAAACATGTACAGCAGAATATGGAAATATTTTTGCCACAACACCAGGTTCAGAATACGCAGACATTCAAGCACAAATGACCATTACAATTAATAGAGTAAATTCAGTTTATGAAGTTGATTTAGCAATAACATTGCAGTTTATTGCTCAACAAAATTCATTGATTTTCTTTGGAAGTACTAGTGCTGATCCTTGGAATGGAGAATACAACACCACCACACAAAACTTCTTAAATTCTACTTTAGCTAATAACGATTATGACATTGGGCATAACTTTAATACTTCAGGTGGAGGAAATGCAGGTTGTATTGCTTGTGTTTGTATTAATGGTCAAAAAGGTAGTGGAATGACTGGTAGGGCTAATCCAACAGGTGATGCTTTCGATATTGATTATGTAGCTCACGAAATGGGACACCAATTTGGTGGGTATCACACTATGAACACATGTAGTAGAAGCGGAAGTGGACAAACGGAAGTTGAAATAGCTAGTGGTAGTTCAATAATGGGATATGCTGGAATTTGTGCAACCAATGTACAGATGAATAGCGATGCTCATTTTAATTATGTAAATGTTAGAGATATATCAATCAATGTTAAACCTGGTGGGAATAGCACTTGTGCTGCTGTTATAAACATTACCAACAACCCTCCTACAGCTAGTGCTGGTGCAGATTATACGATTCCGAAAAGTACCGCTTTTGTGTTGGAAGGAACAGCAACTGATGCTGATGGAATGGGGTCGTTAACCTATGAATGGTCACAAAATGACCCAACCCAATCACCAGGAAATGCAGCTCCACTTTCAACTTATACTGTTGGACCAATGTACAGAGCAAAAATGCCAATTACCTCTCCCAATAGATATTTACCTCGATTGCAAGATGTAATTGCTGGAAACTTGACTCCAACTTGGGAAGTAACACCTTCTGTAGGTAGAGTTTTAAATTTTTCTTTTATGGTGAGAGACAACGATATTCAAGGAGGACAAACCGCAGATGATTTAATGAAAGTTACTGTTTCTGGGACTTCTGGTCCATTTACAGTTACCTCACAAACAACTGCAGTTACTTGGAATGAAGGAGCAACAGAAACTATTACTTGGAATGTTGCCAATACAACTGCTGCCCCAGTTAGTGCTGCAAATGTAAATATTTACTTGTCGTTAGACGGAGGTTATACTTACCCTATAACTCTTGCTTCAAATGTTCCAAACAATGGAACTGCAAATATTATTGTTCCAAGTGGTGCAGCAACAACAGCTGCTAGAGTGATGGTAAGAGGTGCTGGAAATATTTTTTATGCACTGAATACTACTAACTTCTCTATTACTGCTTCAGAATTTGTGATGAGTTTTTTACCAGCTGCTACAACATCAGATGTTTGTGCTCCTGCTTCAGCTACTTATAATTTTACTTACAATACCTTTTTAGGATTTAATCAAGTCACTACTT
>PFUQ01000181.1:0-1240 GCA_002790175.1 Flavobacteriales bacterium CG_4_9_14_3_um_filter_32_8 | reverse complement strand
ACAACAGCACAAAATAATGGAACTCCAGTAACAATAACTATTAACGGTATTACTCCTGCAATGATTGGAAGTTATCCAATAACCGTTACTGGAACAGCCCCCTCTCCCTTAGTTGTGAAAAACTCAATTATCACATTAAATGTATATGCGACTACTTTTAATCCAATGACATTGTCAACTCCAGCTAATGGAGCTTTAAATGTTACAGGACCATACACTTTTTCTTGGGTAGCAGATCCTAATGCTGCCACTTATGATATTGATATTGCTACTGATGCTGCATTTACAAATATTGTCGATGCTGCAACTGGCTTAGTTGCTAATAGTTATATTTCTGGGGCAGTATTATCCTCTAACACCATATATTACTGGAGAGTAAAACCAAGTAACCAATGTGGAAGTGGAAGTTTCTCATCTGCCTACTCCTTCACTACTAGTAATTGTAATAGTACAGTAAGCACAGCTGTTCCTGTAACCATTTCTTCATCAGGAACACCAACCATAACTTCTACCATAAATATTGGAGTTACAGGCACCATAAATGATATTGATGTTGTTGGACTTATTGGTACTCACTCTTGGATTAATGATTTAACAGTTACTCTAAAAAGCCCTCAAAACACAACAATTACCTTATGGGATCAAATATGTGCCAACGAAAATGATTTTAACTTGAATTTTGATGATGCAGCAGCATCGGCAACACTTCCTTGTCCACCAACAGGTGGAGGGACTTACCAACCCCAAGGTTCTTTAGCAGCATTTAATGGTGAGGACCCGCTTGGAACATGGACATTAACTATTGTTGATAATTTTAATCAAGATGGTGGTGCCTTAAATGGGTGGGGATTAAACATTTGTTTGACTTCTATTTCCACAACTATTCCACAAAATGGAATAGTCAATACCATTACTATTTATCCTAATCCAACAAGTAATGCTTTTACTTTAGATTTAGGGAATATAGAAAATGTAGAAAACATTATATTGTTAGATGTTCAAGGAAAATTAATTTATGAAAATAATAATATTATAAACTCAAAAATAAAGATAGACTTAAACAATAAAAGTGAGGGAATTTATATTTTAAAAGTTCAGCACCACAATGAAGTAAATACCTACAAAGTAGTTAAACAATAAATTAAAATAGCTTTAGGTGGGTTCTAAAAATTGATTCGCATCAAAATTTTCATAGTTTTTTAGAGACAATGAAAATTTTTGAAACACTATCTGGATTCCG
>PFUQ01000231.1 GCA_002790175.1 Flavobacteriales bacterium CG_4_9_14_3_um_filter_32_8 | reverse complement strand
ATAAATAATTGGCTTTTTCTTCGTTAATGATTGATGCCCATGTCCAGTACCTTGTTTTATGAGAAAGTTTTGCTCCTAAACTAAATTTATAAAGTTGCCGATTGATATTGGTAATTTTTGAATTTCTTGATTTCGGTAAATTTCTCCAAATTGGATAACCCATTTTAACAAAAGAAGTTACAATTCCTGGGTTGCGAGCTTTAAATTCTGCAGTATGTTTGTTGTAGCCAGAGAATAGTTCATCTGCTCCATCTCCCGATAAAGCTACTGTAACGTGTTTTTTGGTATATTTACTTAACAGGTAAACAGCAATTGCTGAAGAATCTGCAAATGGTTCGTCAATGTAATCGAGTATATCATTCAAATTTTCGTACAAATCATTATTTGACAAAGAGAAAACATGATGGTTGCTTCCTATTTTTTTGGCTACCGCATTAGCATAGTTGGTTTCGTCAAAAAAAGGTTCATCTTTATATCCAATAGAAAATGTTTGTAAATCAGGTTTGTGCTTTTTTGCTAATAAACTAATTATGGAAGAATCTACTCCTCCACTTAAAAATGTGCCAACAGGAACATCGGCAACTAGTCTTTTTTTGACTGAATCTTCTAATAAATTCCGAAGTGTTTCTTGTGCTTCTGCATAATTAGCAGCATTGATAGGTGTTGTCTTTTCTTTTTGATAAGGAATTTCATAATAAAGATGTTCCTCAATAGTTTTAGGAAGTTTTTGTATCGAATGAATAAAAATAAAATGACCAGGTTTTAGTTTGTTCACATTTTTTAAAATGGAATTGTTACTTGGAATATAGTTAAATTGTAAATAGTTAAACAAGCTAACGGTATCAATTTCCTTTTTAATGTTAAAGGCTAAAATGGCTTTTAATTCTGATGCAAAAATAAATTGTTCTCCATCAAAATAATAAAGGAGAGGTTTAATTCCCATCCGATCACGAGCGATAAATAGTGATTCATTATCTTTATCATAAATGGCAAAAGCGAAAAAACCATTGAGCTTTTCCAAACAAGCTGCACCATATTTTATGTAAAGATTTAATACTACTTCGGTATCACTGTTCGTTTTAAAGGGTATTCCTTGTTTTATTAAGTCTTGTTTTAGTTCAAGGAAATTAAAAATTTCTCCATTGTAAATTATCGTGTATCTTTCAGTAACATCAGACAAAGGTTGGTTTGCAGCTGAAGAAGTATCAATAATTGAAAGGCGGGCATGACCGAGTGCTAAATTTGGAAATTTAATTGTGCTTCTATTATCTGGACCACGTTTGGCTAAAGTTAATGTAGCAGCAGCTATTTTGTTTAGCTCTTTTTCATTTGAAGATATGATTCCTACGATTCCGCACATAAATATTCTACTATACAGTAGCAAGTTTAAACAAAAATCCCTCTATCTGAATGGACAAAGGGATTTTTTTGTTATTAACGTTCATTGCGAAGCCCAAGCGTAGTAATTGAGCGTGGGTGCTGAAGCAATCTGTCTATCGTTAGGCAGATTGCGTCGGTCGTACCTCCCTCGCAATGACGATAATATTACATGTGAATCACTTCACCATAAGCAGCAGCAGCAGCTTCCATAATGGCTTCACTCATAGTTGGGTGAGGGTGCACGGTTTTTATTAATTCATGTCCAGTGGTTTCTAATTTTCGCACTGCTACTAATTCAGCAATCATTTCGGTAACATTTGCACCAATTAAATGCCCGCCCAATAATTCACCATATTTTGCATCAAAAATGAGTTTCACAAAACCGTCTTTGTGTCCAGAAGCACTGGCTTTGCCAGATGCTGAGAAAGGGAATTTACCTACTTTTATTTCGTAGCCTTTTTCAATCGCCATTTTTTCAGTCATACCAACTGAAGCAACTTCTGGCGAACAATACGTACAACCTGGAATGTTGCCATAATCCAACGGTTCTACTTCCTTTCCAGCAATTTTTTCTACACAAATAATACCTTCGGCAGAAGCAACATGAGCTAAAGCATGACCTTTGGTAACATCTCCAATGGCATAATAGCCAGGAATGTTGGTTTGGTAATAATCGTTGGTGATAATAATATCTTTATCGGTAATAATACCAACCTCTTCTAAACCAATATTTTCAATATTTCTTTTAATACCAACCGCAGACAGAACAATATCACACGCTATTATTTCCTCACCTTTTTTTGTTTTAATTTTCACTTTACATCCAGTACCTTTTGTATCAACACTTTCTACCGAAGAATCAGTCATTACATTAATTCCTGCTTTTTTAAACGACCTACCTAATTGTTTTGAAACTTCTTCATCTTCCAATGGAACAATGTTGGGTAAAAACTCGACCAAAGTAACTTCAACGCCCATTGCATGATAGAAATAAGCAAACTCAGAACCTATTGCTCCAGAACCAACGATTACCATTTCTTTAGGTAATTTAGGGAGTGTTAATGCTTCTCTGTATCCGATTATTTTTTTGCCATCCTGAGGCAAGTTAGGCAATACCTTAGATCGAGCACCAGTTGCAATAATAATGTGTTTGGCAGCGTATTCAGTTACTTTTTTATCCTCACCTTCAACCGCTACTTTGTTTCCTTTTTTTAATGTTGCTGTTCCTTTTATTACCTCAATTTTATTTTTCTTCATTAAAAACTGAATTCCATTGCTCATTCCTTCAGCAACATCTCTACTTCTTTTTACAATAGCAGGAAAATCAGCGTCAGCACTTTTAACAGTTATCCCATAATCGGATGCATGGTTAATGTATTCAAAAACATTGGCACTTTTTAACAACGCTTTGGTAGGAATACAACCCCAATTTAAACAAATTCCGCCTAATTCTGCTCTTTCTATAATTGCCACTTTTAAGCCTAATTGAGAAGCTCTAATTGCAGCCACGTAGCCACCTGGTCCGCTTCCAACAATAATTACATCGTAACTCATATCCTTGTTTTTTTAATTTTTATTATTCTTATTTCAGAAATGCGAAAATACTATTAAAAGTTGAAAGTCCGAAGTTGGAAGTCGGAAGTTTTATAGTTAGGATGCAGATGGAAACCTTACCTTATTTATTAACAGTGTGAACGGTTCCTAAATACCGTCAGATATGTAGTCGATAATTCGACAATATGCGATATTTTATAGATTGTTAATAATTTATATTCGATAAAATTTGTTGGATATTAATAATCTTTATAAATTGCACCACTAACTAATTAAATTAATTGTTTAACTAAAAATTTTAAATTATGAGTGAAGAAACAACAACAGGAACTGGAGCTGCTAAAAGACCAGTATTCTTAACAGTATTATGTATTTTATCTTTTATTGCAGCAGGTTTTGCAATAATAGGTTATGTAGGGGTAATTACAGTAATGGGAGCGGCTTCCGCCATAACCTCAGGAATGTCTGGATTAGAAGGCATGGAAGGCATGGATGAAGCAATAGCTGCTGCTACACCAAGTGCTTCTATGACTTGGGCTTATATTATAGTAGGTTTTTTAACTACTATTGTAAGTTTAGTAGGAGTTCTTAAAATGTGGAAATTGAAAAAACAAGGGTTCATGATTTACACTGGATCAACAGTAGTTTCTTTAATTATGGGTATTGTTTATAGTGGAATTGGAGCTAGTGTTGCAGGAATAGTTATTTCTGCTGCATTCATTGTAATGTATTACTTGAATGTAAAACATATGAGTTAATTTTTTTTCTTATAAAAAATATATTACATTTAAGCCCTGACGATACTGTCAGGGCTTTTTTAATAAAAAAACTTATGGAAAATCAATCTTTAAACACAACTCAAAATCAACAAGCATTACCAAATGCAACCGGTGTATTGGTGTTGGGTATTTTGTCAATTGTATTTTGCTTTTGTTATGGAATTATTGGCATCACTTTAGGTATTATTGCCTTAATTATGGGGAACAAAGCAATTAAATTGTATTTAAGTGCGCCTGAATCTTATTCAGAAAGTTCGTATAAAAACGTAAAAGCTGGAAAAACTTGTGCTATTATCGGACTATGTTTATCTAGTGTTTATATTATTTTTCTTATTATCTATATTGGAATAATTGGAGCTGCCTTGGGTACAGGTCTTTTGCAAGGTTTTGGAAATTTTTAAATTTATGTTTCATCGGATGACTCTGAGTCATCCGATGAAACATTTTAATAAATGGAAAACCAATCATTAGATTCAATGAATATGAAACAAGATTTACCAAATTCTACTACCATTTTAGTGCTGGGAATTTTATCAATAGTTACTTGTTGGTGTATTGGCATTGTTGGTCTAGGAATTGGAATTACCGCA
>PFUQ01000208.1 GCA_002790175.1 Flavobacteriales bacterium CG_4_9_14_3_um_filter_32_8 | reverse complement strand
ACCCATTTTAAAACCTCCCAATTCGGTCATTGCCCAATCGATGGTCGCAAAATCGGCAATTCCTTCTTCGTAAATTCGAAGAGCTTCGCCATAAAAAGGACGAGCCACACGGTTGACAATAAAACCGGGAGTATCTTTTGCTAGCACAGTTACTTTTCCCCAACTTTCAATTAATGCACGAGCGGTTGTTTTGGTTGCTTCGAATGTTTGTACCGCAGGAATAATTTCTACCAAGGGCATTAGTGGTGCTGGATTAAAAAAGTGAATACCAATAACTCGTTCAGACTTTTTACAAGCAGAAGCTATAGAAGCAATAGAAAGCGATGAAGTGTTGCTTGCTAAAATGCAGTTTTCGCTAACCACTTCTTCTAATTGAGCAAAAACTTTTCGTTTTACCTCTAAATTTTCAATGATGGCTTCAATAATCAGGTTGCAGTTTTTGAAATCGGTTATACTTTTTGAAAACTGAATTCTTCCAATTATTTCATTAGAAATTGTTTCATCTATTTGTTCTTTTTCCACTAAACGAGTTACTATTTTTTGGAGACTCGCTGCTGCTTTTGCTAAAGCGTCTTCATTTACATCAACTAACACCACTTGATGTTTTTGTGTTGCTGCTAGCTGAGCAATTCCAGCTCCCATGGAGCCAGCTCCGAGAACGCCTATTTTTTTTATTTGTTGATTATCGTTCATGTTTGTTAAATTTATTTTTTTTGCAATCTAAACCATTAAATATACTAATCACAACTTTAGTAATTACTTACAAAACATTGTTTAAATCTTGACTTCCAATTATAGCCATAATTTCTACAGTTCTATTGCTTATTTTGTAATAAATGCTATCAGAACCACAAACACAACGTCTGTAACCTGTTTTAATAAAATCAACCGATTCAAATGAGTAGGGATGTTTTGCTATAATCTCAAAATATTCAAAAAATGAGCTAAAATAGCGGTCAGCTTGTGCTATTCCAAATTTCTTAACTCCATAATGATGAATTCTTATTAAATCCTCTCTAGCGGCATTACTTAATTTGTATTTAGCCATTAAGTAACGATTTTGATTGTGCTAAAATCTGCTCTTTGGTATCTTTTGTGAAACCGCTTTTTTCTGCCATTTCTAGTTTAGAGCTTATCCAATCAATTTGTCGTTGTTGTTTTCTAGCTTGTCTTATCAAATCATTAACCAATTCACTTTTGCTAGAATACTCATTGTTATCCACTTGAGATTTTAACCATTCATCATTTGGCTGTGTGAATGAAATACTTTGTCTAGCCATAATATTCGTTTTTGATGTAAATTTACACCAAAAAAGTGTCTTTGCAAAATATTTCAAGCTAAAATTATCTACTTCTATCACCCCTCAATAACCCAAATCTGCACTGCAGATTTTCCTCTTAATCTCAAATCCTCAAGGGGAGAAAAAGCATCTTCCTATATATTTGTAAGGTTGGGAATGGGATTACTCTCCTTTAAAATTTGGTTTTCTTTTTTCTAAAAAGGCATTCACGCCTTCGTTATAATCATAAGTTGAACCAGCAATGGTTTGTAGTTCGTTTTCTAAAGCCAATTGTTGGGTTAAGTTGTTATGGTATGATTCGTTTAACAAACGTTTGGTTAACCCAATTCCTTTAGTAGGCATTTTAGCTAGGGTTTGAGCAATTTTTAATGCTTCTTCCTGCAAATTTTCATCAGCAACAGCTTTGTAAATCATACCCATTTTTTCGGCATCTTCAGCCATCACCTTATCGCCCAAAAACATTAACGCTGCCGATTTTTGCATACCTACCAAACGTGGTAAATAATACGTTCCTCCACTATCCGGTATTAACCCAATTTTGCTAAAAGCCTGTATAAAACTAGCCGATTTTGCAGCAATAGTAATGTCACAAGCTAAAGCTAAATTTGCACCAGCACCAGCAGCAACACCATTAACAGCACAAACAATTGGTTTTTCGATGTTTCGTAACCGCTCAATAATTGGATTATAATGTTCCTCCACAATTTTATCTAAATCGGTTTGATTCGGGTCAATTGCTTCTGCTAAATCTTGTCCTGCACAAAAGGCTTTACCTTCACCTGTTAAATAAATGGCTCTCACTTCACTATTTTTTTCACATTCGTCTAAACGAGTTTGTAAATCCAACGCCATTTGTCGGACAAAACTGTTAAATTTATCTGGTCGGTTTAAGGTAATTATTCCTACTCCGTTTTCTATTTTAAAATTGATGTTACTCATGAATTTTCCTTTTTTATTCCCTTGAGGGGATTATAGGGGTGTTTTCCAAGATTCAAAACACACCCCCAACCCCTCTCAAGAGGGGAATTTTAAAGTCTATTTAATTTCCATTTTGATGTTGAAACTGAACTTGCTGAAATTGTCGTTTTCTGAGAGCTTTCTACATACATTTTTGCAGCAAATAAAGCAGCAATTTCTTCTGTTTCAGCATTTGAATTTTGTAATTTTTCTGGATTAAAATGCTGGTTTATAAAATTGGTATCAAAATTCCCACTCACAAAAGCCTCATGTTGCATAGTAAACTTACAAAAGGGTAACGTAGTTTCTACACCACTGATAACATAATCATCAATAGCTCTAATCATTCTGTTCCGAGCTTCTTCTCTGTCCTTGCCATGAGTAATTAATTTAGAAATCATGGGGTCGTAATAAATTGGGATTTGCATTCCTTCTTCAAAACCATCATCAACTCTTACCCCTATTCCCTCAGGACGAACATAAGTATTTAACCTTCCAATATCTGGCAAAAAATTATTCATTGGGTCTTCGGCATAAACTCGAACTTCAAAAGCATGACCGTTAATTTTTAGCTCCTCTTGTTTAAAACTTAATTTTTCTCCTCTGGCAATGTTTATTTGTTCTTTCACCAAATCAATACCAGTAATCATCTCAGTAACAGGATGCTCAACTTGTAAACGGGTATTCATTTCTAAAAAATAAAAATCTTTGTTGTTTTCCAACAAAAACTCAACTGTTCCTGCTCCCACATAATTGCAAGAACGAGCAACATCAACTGCACATTTTCCCATTTCCAATCTAATTGCTGGAGTTAATACAGAAGAAGGTGCTTCTTCGATTACTTTTTGATGACGACGTTGAATGGAACATTCACGTTCAAATAAATACACCACATTTCCATGACTATCAGCAATAATTTGTATTTCGATGTGACGAGGAGAACCTACGTATTTTTCGATAAAAACAGCTCCATTTCCAAATGAAGAAACAGCTTCGCTAACAGCTCTATCCATTTGTGATTCAAATTCTTCAGGGGTTTCAACCACACGCATTCCTTTACCACCACCACCGGCAGAAGCTTTAATTAAAATAGGGAAGCCTATTTCTAACGCAATTTTTTTAGCTTCGTTAATGTCATCAATGGCTTCATCTGTACCAGGAACCATAGGGATGTTGTAATTCTTTACTGTTTCTTTGGCTTTTAGTTTATCGCCCATCAACTCCATTGCTTCGGGTGAAGGTCCAATAAAAGTGATTCCTGCGTTAGTTATTTTTCGAGTTGCATCAGCATTTTCGGATAAAAATCCATATCCTGGATGAACTCCATCAACTTTCAACGCTTTGCAAATTTGAATTATTTTATCTACCTGCAAATAGGATTGATTGGAAGGAGGTGGTCCAACACAAACAGCTTCATCGGCATATTTTACAAAAGGAGCATTTCTATCAGCTTCCGAGAAAATGGCAACCGTTTTTATTCCCATTTCCCTACAAGTTCGCATCACTCGAAGTGCAATCTCTCCTCTGTTGGCTATTAATATCTTGTTCATAAGGCTATCTTATTATTGGGCATAAAAATAGGAATTGTAATGAAATAAAATGAATAGAATTTATTTTTTCACCCATTTATCAGGTGATTGAGAAGTGCTAATAATGGCTTCAACTTTTAACAGTATTATTTTTCTCGTTAACGCTGTAATGTGCTCTGAAAGGAAATTTAGGAATGGGTAAGCAACGAATGTCATCGTATTTCACTTCATATTGTAGGGCATATTTTTTAAGTCTGAGAACTTCTTTCTTTACAGTTTTAGCAAATCGTTTGCCTAGTACATGAGATTTAGTCTCCTTTTTGTAATAATCAACTTGGTGTTGTATGTCAGTATGAATTTGAGGATTGAACT
>PFUQ01000171.1:15532-17951 GCA_002790175.1 Flavobacteriales bacterium CG_4_9_14_3_um_filter_32_8 | reverse complement strand
GATAATATGGCCAAATTCGCCACCAAAACCATTATGACCATGAAGAAGATTACCATTGGTAAAAATGCCACTACCCAAACCTGTTCCCAGAGTTATAAGGCCAAAATCTTTCATGTTTTTTGCAGCACCAAAGACTTTTTCACCATAAGCTGCGGCATTAGCATCATTGGTAATCAAAACCGGAATTTGAAATAAATTATTTAGAATTTCGCGCACTGGAACTTTATCTCCCCAAGGTAAATTTGGAGCAAATTCAATATTTCCGCTATAAAAATTTCCATTAGGAGCGCCAACTCCGATAGAAATAATGCCAGTTGACGAATTTTTTAAAAGCTGCTGGTTTACAAGAGTAAAAATATCTTTTGCCAAAGGCTCAAAAGCATCGTAATCAGCTGTTATTAAGGATGTTTTATTGCTTATTTTGCCGCTCTTATTCACAAATCCAAAAACAATATTGGTTCCACCAATATCAATTCCCAAAACTTTTTGCTCCTTTTTCATTCGAAATCTTAGTTTAATTTGCTTACTTATAAATTTATTTAGCAAATGTAATGTTAATTATTTTTCAACAAGAAAAGAACAACTTTTTTAATCAGAAAAATAAACAATGAATGATTTTATCAATTGATGGTTTGCTAAATTATGTTTATTTTAATGAAACCTAAAATGCTAACTTTGCAGCCCAAAATATTATTTCAACATGAATAAACCCGTAAGATTACGCTTTGCACCAAGTCCAACTGGACCTCTTCACATTGGCGGTGTTAGAACAGCACTTTACAACTATTTTTTTGCAAAAAATAATGGAGGAAAATTATTGCTTCGAATTGAAGACACCGACCAAACGCGCTATGTAGAAGGAGCTGAAAATTATATAATTGACGCACTTTCGTGGTGTGGAATTGAGTTTGATGAAAGTGTGATTGCTGGTGGCAAATATGGCCCATATCGGCAGAGCGAACGTAAAGATATTTACGCCGAATATGCTCAAAAATTGGTTCTAAATGATTGGGCATACTATGCTTTCGACACTGCTGATGAACTCGAAGAATTAAGAGCAAAAGCTGAAGAAAATAAAATGGCATTTACTTATAATTATGATACAAGAAATGGCCTTAAAAATTCTTTAAGAATTGGTGATGAGAAATCTAAAGAGATGTTGGACAGTGGATTGCCTTATGTAATTAGATTTAAAATGCCTGAAAATAAAGAAGTTATCATTAATGATTTGATACGTGGTGAAGTTAGAGTAAATACTTCTGCACTCGATGATAAAATCCTTTTTAAATCTGATGGCATGCCAACATATCATCTTGCAAATATTGTTGACGACCATTTGATGGAAATCTCCCATGTTATTCGCGGAGAGGAATGGTTGCCATCAACACCTTTGCACGTTTTGCTTTACAAAGCTTACGGATGGGAAGCTCCTCAATTTGCTCATCTTCCACTTTTGCTTAAGCCACAAGGAAGCGGTAAACTTAGCAAACGCGATGGCGACAAACTTGGGTTTCCAGTATTTCCAACGGAATGGAGAAATCCAGAAACTGGCGAAAAATCAATGGGTTATCGCGAAGAGGGCTATTTTCCGGAAGCGTTCATTAATATGATTTCTCTCTTAGGTTGGCATCCTTCAAGCGACAAAGAAATTTTTTCGAAAGATGAACTTATTGCCGAATTTTCTCTTGAAAAAGTAAATAAATCTGGAGCCCGGTTCGATCCAGAAAAGGCAAAATGGTTCAATCAACATTATTTGAAAGAAACCACCGACAAAAAACTTGCTGAATTATTCTTGCCATTTTTGAAAGAAAAGGGTGTAAATGCTGATATTAAGATTGTTGAAAAAATTGTTAGCCTTGTGAAAGAACGTGCAACATTTGTAAAAGATTTCTGGGAACATTCTGTTTTCTTTTTTCAGCCTCCACAGGAATATGATACTAAAACAGTGAAAAAACGCTGGAAGGAGGAAACTCCAAATATGATTTCAGATTTAAAAGAACTGCTTTTAGGAATAGATAATTTTAGCTCTACAAATACTGAAGAAATTGTAAAACTGTGGATTGAAAACAGTCATCTTTCAATGGGCGAAGTGATGAATGCTTTTAGACTTTGCATTGTGGGCGCTCCTCAAGGACCACATCTTTTTGATATTATTGGCGTAATTGGGAAAAATGAGACTATAAAAAGACTTGAAAATGGCATCGCAAATATTAAAATTTAAAAAGATGAGAATAATTACTTTTTTCTTGTTATTCATATTTTCACTGCAGATAAAAGGGCAAGACACACTTAAAGTTATGAGCTATAATCTTTTAAATTATGGAAACATAACTTCATATTGCACTGCTACCAACAATTCACTTTTGGCAAAAGAGCAGGATTTAAGAGCTATTGTAAAATATGTAAAACCAGAAATATT
>PFUQ01000171.1:11350-15507 GCA_002790175.1 Flavobacteriales bacterium CG_4_9_14_3_um_filter_32_8 | reverse complement strand
TCTTATGTACATCAAAGGCTGCTCGATTCAGCACTTAATTGTGATGGGGTAAAATATTATAAAAAAGCAAATTACAGCAATATTTCTGGTAGCGATTTAGTTTCAATGCTTTATTACGATAGCCGAATTTTAACTTTTTCGAAGCAATATGTTTTGAATAGCCACGTGCGCGATATAGTTCTTTACCGCCTTTTTTACAACGACCCAAACTTGTCGCAGACTCATGATACAGCTTTTATAAACTGCATAGTTGGCCATTTGAAATCTGGAAGCGCATTTTCTGACGAGCAAGATAGAGCTACTATGACTACTAACGCAATGAGTTGGTTAAATCAAAATCTTATAGCAGATAATTATCTTATTATGGGCGATTTCAACCTAAAAAATAGTAACGAGGTAGCTTATCAAAATCTGGTAAATTTTTCTAATGCGTCATTGCTTTTTTTCGATCCGATAAGCAGAGCTGGAATGTGGTATAATACTGCAAGTTTTTCGGATATTCATACTCAATCTACTCATGTTTCATCAACTGGCTGCGCAAGTATTGGCGGTCTTGACGATAGATTTGATTTTATTTTGGCTTCAAATTCGGTAATGAATGGGATCAATCACTTTACTTATATTCCAAATTCGTATTACTGTTTGGGCAATGATGGCAATCATTTCAATGACGCAATTAATTCAGGCACAAACAATAGCGCCCCACAAAATATTATAAATAGTCTTTATAATTTGAGCGACCATTTGCCAGTGATTTTGAAACTGAAAGTCAACAAGCAAGGAGCATCACTTGGAAATATTTTAAATACCCATAATCTTAGTATTAAAGTTGTAAATCCTATTACCAACAATTTAAAATTTTATATCAGCAGCAGCATCAATTCCAAATTGAGAATTGAAGTTATTTCAATTATTGGCCAATTATTATTTGCTGAAAATATATATCATGCTTCTTATGAAGAGATAATTAATTTGAATTTTTCAAGCTTAGAAAGCGGACTTTTTTTTCTAAAAATTACCGACGAAAATGGTTTTTCTATTTCACATAAAATATTGAAATTGTGAGAAATAAACAATTTATTATTATCTTAATTGGTTTTTTGTCATTTTTTAGCACTTCATGTATAGATATTGTCGAAGAGCTGTGGATAAAGGATAAAAATGGAGGACAAGCATTTTTTAGAATAGAAGCAAACGCTTTGGGTGGTCTAATTAATTTTGCCGGGAATTATATAGATAACGAAATGTTTAATAAAATTGTGGCTTCACCAAATTTCATTGCTAAGAATTTATCAAAAATTAAAGGTGTTTCTGACATTCAAGCAGTAAATATGCTTAAGTCTGGCACAATAGGAATCAAGTTTAAATACAAAAGCACAAAAGCCTTAAATAGAGCATATTACTCTATTTTGAACCAAAAAAAACGCTTATATTATCCTTCTATTTTTAAGATTAATGCAAATAGATTCAAAAAAATGGACCTTACTAAATACCTAAGAAACTATTTGACAAAAAACAAGGATAAATTTAAAAGCGATGAGCTACTTCAATTGGTAAACTATAAGAGCATTTATCATTTTGAAAAAGAAATTGAAGAAATAAAAAATTCTGCTGCCATCAAATTTAAATCGGAGAACGCCGTTATTCAAAATTGTAGTGCAAATGATTTACTAAATACAGAAATAAATTTGGGCAACATTATTAAATATTAATTATTTATAAAAGCATAAAATTATATAATTTTGTAGAATATTATTTAACTTAAACAACTAAGAAATGTCTGAAAACAAAGAAATTATACCCAAAGGCAATGCAATGGGTTACAAGTTTACAATAATTTTGATGGCAGCAATAATTGCAGTATTATTATGGTTGCTTTTTACCTCCAAGCAATTGGTAACAGAGGCTGTTGTTGAAAAAGAAAACTTGAGAGTTGACCTTACTGGCGAACTTGATAGTCTGATGACTGAACATAAGTTGGTTCAAAATGAATATGGCGAACTTACGGCCAAAATGAGCGAAAAAGACAGCATTATTTTTAGCAAATCTCAAGAAATTAAAAAGTTAATTTCCAGTAAAGCTGACTATTATCAAATAAAGAGGAAACTTGAATATTTAAGAAAGATCACTCAAAGCTATGTAGATCAGATAGATTCACTGTTTACCGTAAATACAAAACTTAAGGAAGAAGTTACTGCTTATAAAAGCAACTTAAACTCTGAAAAAGCCAAAACCACAAGCCTTTCGCTAGAGAAAGAAAATCTCACGAATATTATTAATACAGCTGCTTCGGATATTCCTGCTTACAATATTAAAGGTAAGACTTTCCATTTAAAAGGCAAAACCAATAAAGAAGTAGAAACATATAAGGCAAATCGAGTAGATAGAGTTAATATATGCTTTACTATTGGGCAAAATCTGGTAGCAAAACCAGGAAATAAAACCGTTTATATAAGAATTTCACGACCAGATAAACTTATAATTTCAAACGGACAAGGTAATGAATATTCATTTGAGGCTGGAGGAACACGTCTTCAATTTTCATTGAAAAGAGAAATCGATTATCAAAACAAAGCAATAGATGTTTGTGCTAATTGGGATAAAAGAACAGAAACCCCTGCAATGGAGGGGACTTATGAAGTTACAATTTGGCTCGATGGAAAACAAATAGGAACAACAAGTTTTAAATTAGAATAAATGTGTAGGTTGATTTTAGGTTTTAATATAAATTTGTGAAAGAGAAAAAACCCTTTTACCGGGCGGTAAAAGGGTTTTTTTAATACTCCTATCTAAATTTTATTAATTAATGACTCCGATATGTTTAGACTGACAAACATTATGATTAAACTAGAAACAAACTGCAGGGTGAGAATGAGCATTGGGACAATAAGAATATGAACATATCGAATTATATGAAGCAAAAGTAACTTATCAAGCCTAATGTATTGAGAGCAAATGTACCTTATTACAATAGGTTAATTACCCGTTTTGATGTTCAATTTAATCACCTTGAAATATTATTATGAAAGCATTTTTATTTATTTTCATTTTCACATTTGTAATAGCCCGGAATTTATTCCCAAATTATAGTCCAAATTACATGTCAAGTTGCTATGCTCCGGTAAAGGACTCAACATTTATTTGGCATTATGCTGATTATGATGAATCGGGCTTTGTGGGAATAAGTTTATATAAGGCATATATTTTTGCAAAAGAACACAATTTAATTTCCCATGAAATAATTGTAGCTGTAATTGATTCGGGCTGTGATACTATCCATGAAGATTTAGTTGAGAATCTTTGGGTAAACCCTAATGAAATACCAAGAAACAAAATTGATGATGACAGAAATGGATATATTGACGATATACATGGTTGGAATTTTTTGGGCAATGCCAACGGCTATATGGTTGAAGGAGAAACGGTTGAACTTACCCGTTTATATCGTGAATTGAAAATTAAATTTGATGGCAAAAAAAAATCAGAAATACTTTCTGAAGATAAAGAGGATTTTAAAAATTGGCTGCTTATAAAAAAAGATTTTGAAACGCAATATACTAAAGCCAAAAATTATTGCCAAATTTATGAAAATGGACTTGAGATTTACGATAATTGCGAGAAGATTTTATCAAAATATTTAAAAAAAGACCAGATTAATCGCCAAGAAATCAACAATATAAAAACCGATAATGATAAAATCTTACAGGCAAAATCCTTTTGGCTGCATCCCTACGGAACAGATATGAAGCGCAAAGATTTTGTTGATGCTATTGGATATTGGAAGCCAGAGGTTGATAAAAAACTTAACGTTCTATACGACCCACGTTCAAAAGTTGGAGACAATCCGCTTGACATGAGTGATTCGCTTTATGGAAATAATATAATTCAAACATCTGGTTCCAATCACGGGACAGGAGTAAGTGGAATAATTGGGGCCGTGCGTGATAATAATATTGGGTTTGATGGTATAGCGCCTAATGTTAAAATAATGGTTATTAGAGTGGTGCCAGGAGGAGACGAACGCGATAAAGATGTTGCATTGGCAATTAGATATGCCGTAAAAATGGGAGCAAGGATAATAAATTGCAGCTTTGGTAAAGATTATTCGCCTCAGAAAATTTTTGTGGATGAAGCTGTCAGATTCGCTGAATTAAATA
>PFUQ01000171.1:442-11340 GCA_002790175.1 Flavobacteriales bacterium CG_4_9_14_3_um_filter_32_8 | reverse complement strand
AATAGTTTTTTAAATAGGAATACACCAAAGCAACCGAAGTTGTTCCATCCACATCATAATCGCCATAAACAAGAATTTTCTCTTGATTTTCGATAGCACTTTGCAAACGATTTACTGCTTTGTCCATGTCCTTCATTAAAAATGGGTCATGAATTTCTTCTAAGCTAGGCCTGAAAAAAGATTTAGCTGCATCAAAAGTGTTAATTCCTCTTTGAAGTAAAATGTTGGTTAATGTGGCATCTAAATTATTGAGTGCGGTTGAAAGTTCTTTTATTTCATCGAGTTCAAATTGTTTTTTTATTTTCCAGCGTTTTTCCAATGCGTATATAAGGTTAAATTAATTTTTAGGTTTATTCATGATATTTGTTTGTACCCGAATAGATTCCTGATGAATGAGTTCCAGCATTTTTTTAATAAACTCATCACTCAATCCTACTTTTTTAGCTAAGAAAGAACGATTTTTCAAAATTTTCTCCCATCGTTCCACTTGAAGAATGGTTACATTGTTTTGACTTTTGTACGTTCCAATTTTCTCAATAATGTTCATGCGAGAAGCGAACTTATTAATTAATTCACCATCCAATTCATCAATCACAGCACGCAATTGCTCCAATTGATTAATAAAGTCTTCACTCTGAGAATTTTTTTCCCGAATAATTAATTGGTTCAATAAGTTTATTAACTCACTAGGATTCAATTGCTGTTCAGCATCACTTTTTGCAACTAAAGGATTGATATGGCTCTCAATCATCAACCCATCCATTTCTAAATCCAATGCTTTTTGTGCAACGAGTGGAATTAAATCTTTATCGCCTGAAATATGGCTAGGGTCACAAAAAATAGGGATTTCTGGGCACATTAATTTGAGTTCAATTGGAATTTCCCACATAGGAGCATTCCGATAAATAGATTTTTCAAAAGAGGAAAATCCTCGATGAATGGCTGCCAGTTTAGTGATACCAACAGCATTAATTCTTTCTAAAGCACCTACCCAAAGATTAATATCTGGCGTGATTGGGTTTTTAATAAAAACAGGAATATCAACTCCTTTCAATGCATCAGCAATTTCCTGAACAGAAAAAGGATTGACAGTAGTTCTTGCTCCTATCCATAAAATATCGATGTTGTTTTTTAAACATGCTTCCACATGTTCTGCATTGGCGACTTCGGTTGCAATGGGTAAACCAACTGTTAATCCTGCTTGTTTTAGCCATTTTAGACCTTTTTCGCCTACTCCTTCAAAAGCATTTGGACGAGTTCGAGGTTTCCAAATTCCACCACGTATAATAGAAACTTTTCCAGATTTTGCAATCTCTTGTACAGTTTGAAATACTTGTTCTTCCGATTCAACACTACAAGGTCCAGCAATTATGCAAGGAACTTTTTTAGAAAGCCAATTCGCTTTATCTTCTATGTGTAAATGTAATTTCATCACACACTTTATGCTAAAGCTTTATTTTCTTGTGTTTCTAGAAGTGATTTTACGGTAGCAACAATGGCTTTGTCGTCGTAAAAACAATCGTTATAGAGTTCTTGTTGAGTTCCTTGTTCAATAAATTTATCAGGAATTCCTAACCTTTTCACCTCAGCATGATAGTTATTATCAGCCATAAACTCCAAAACAGCACTTCCCATTCCTCCCATTATTGTTCCATCTTCTACTGTTATCACTTTTTTAAATTTTCCGAAAACTTCATGCAGCAATAATTCATCTATAGGTTTTACAAAACGCATGTCGTAATGGGCAATATGAATATTTTGTTTTTCTAATTCTTGAGTAGCTTTTATCGCATATTTTCCAATATCACCAATAGTTAAAATGGCAACATAATCACCATTTTTTATTCTTCTTCCTGTGCCTATTTTAATCTTTTTGAAAGGAGTTTTCCAATTGATAAGTGTTCCATTTCCTCTTGGATAACGTATGGAAAATGGACCATTATTTTCTGCTTGAGCTGTAAACATTAAGTTTCTCAATTCTTCCTCATTCATAGGTGCCGAAACAATCATATTCGGAATACATCTAAAATAAGCTAAATCGAATGCACCATGATGTGTTGGTCCATCAGCACCAACCAATCCCCCTCTATCCAAGCAAAAAACTACTTGTAATTTTTGCAATGCTACATCATGAATAACCTGATCGTAGGCTCTTTGCATAAATGTCGAATAAATGTTACAAAAAGGAATTAAACCTTGAGTTGCCATTCCCGCAGAAAAGGTAACAGCATGTTGCTCTGCAATTCCGACATCAAAAGCCCTATTTGGCATTGCTTTCATCATAATATTTAATGAGCATCCTGAAGGCATTGCTGGTGTTACCCCAACAATTTTTTCATTTTTCTCTGCTAATTCGACAATAGTATGTCCAAAAACATCTTGATATCGAGGAGGTTCTTGACTTTTAGGAGTTATTTTTATGATTTCGCCTGTTTCTTTATTAAATAAACCTGGAGCATGCCATTTGGTAGAATCACCATCTTCTGCTGGTTGATACCCTTTTCCTTTTTCGGTTATGCAATGTAAAATTTTAGGACCTGGAATGTCTTTTAAGTCGTTCAACACTTTGGTTAAATAAGTAACATCATGTCCATCAATGGGACCGAAATACCTAAAATTAAACGATTCAAATAAATTACTTTGATGTAATAAAGTGGATTTTATTCCATTTTCAATTTTTTGAGCTATTGCTTGTGCATTAGGTCCAAACTTACTAATCTTACCTAACAAGTTCCATACTTCATCTTTTACTTTATTGTAGGTATGTGAAGTGGTGATGTCTGTTAAATATTCTTTGAGGGCACCAACATTTGGATCTATTGCCATGCAATTGTCATTCAAAATTACCAATAGATTTGTATTTTCTACACCTCCATTATTTAATCCTTCAAAGGCTAACCCACCAGTCATAGAGCCATCTCCAATAATAGCGATGTGCTGTCTTTTTTCGTTTTTTAACCGATCTGCTACAGCCATTCCCAGAGCAGCAGAAATAGAGGTGGAAGAATGACCAACACCAAATGCGTCGTATTCGCTTTCTGATAGTTTTGGAAAACCGCTTATTCCCTTATATAATCTATTAGAATGAAACCGTTCTCTTCTACCTGTCAAAATTTTATGTCCATAAGCTTGATGCCCAACATCCCAAACTAACTTATCGTCTGGTGTATTAAAAACATAATGTAAAGCAACTGTTAGTTCAACAACACCAAGACTAGCACTAAAATGACCTCCTTTCTTAGAAACCACATCAATGATAAAATCTCTTAATTCATCACATAATTGTGGTAAATCATCTTCAGAAATTTTCTCTCTTAAATCTTTTGGAGTGTTAATTTGACCTAAAAGTTTGCCTGTTTTATATTCAGTCATTGAATGTTTTTATTGCCTACAAAAATAATGATAAAATAGATAAGACGTTAACCAAATTTAATTGGTTTTATTGTGGTTGATTTATTTGATAATCATTGCTTTAACAACATTTAACACATTTTCATTAATTTTTGACTTAATTTTACCCCATAATTTTTAACTAAATGATATGATTTTATTTAAGCAGAGTTTACTGTTATTGGTGTTTGTTACAACATTTTATGTTTGTAATGCACAAGATAAAAAACCTACAAAAACTCCTCTTCAAAAGAGTGCTGAGTTGACTGAAAAGTTGAATAAAGAGTTGAAACTTTCCAAAGATCAATTGGTTAAAGTGAAAGTTATAAATGATGCTTATAGCGAAAAAAAAGAAGCACTTGATAAAAAAATTGAAGCCTTAGAAAACGAAAAGGACAAATTGAAAAAAGAAAATAAAGCTAAAATTGATGTTATTTTAACGGCTGAACAAAAGAAAAAGAAAAATGCTTTAGAGGCAAAAAAAGATGCAGAAAAGGCGAAAAAGAAGAAAAAAAAATAACTCAAAAAAAACCTCCGTTAGCTAACGGAGGTTTTTTTTATTTCAGTACATTAATAACCTGTTTAATATTGTGGGATTTTCCATTACTATCAATCACAACTCCAGCCATGAAATAAGAACCAGGCAGAAGATTATATCCAGCATAATCTTTACCTTCAAAAACATCATCAATAGTTTTAAATGTAAAAATTGGTTTACCAGTTTTATCCATAATAACAATCTCTAATTTTTCAATATTATTTCCAGAAATTTTTATCTTATCATTTATTCCATCTCCATTAGGTGTAATTACATTAGGAATAATATCTAATTGAAGCTTTTGGTCTTTATTTACTGGTTGTTCAACAATAACCTCACTGGTATTGTCGTTTGTTTCATTTTCAATTTTTGCTTCTACATTTCTATTGGCGGTATTATTTACAGCATTCTTTTCGTTTTCACTCTTTTCATCTTTTGCTACTGATTGGTTATCCGCCGTAACATTAGCAACTTTTATTTCAGAGGTAGAAGTAAGTTCTGCAACTGTATTCGCATTTGTTTTTTCTACTTTGCTAATTGCTATTGTTAAATTATTCTCAATTGATGTTTTTTGTTGAATAGTTTCGTGCTCCTTATTCGTTCCATTTTTTTCATCTACAATAGGAGTTGTTGTTTTCTCAATTAGTTGATTGGAAATATTTTCTGCAACTACATTTTTGGTAACTCCATTTTCTTTTTCTTTAGTTAACACAACATACGCTGTAGTAGCTACAGCACCTAACAATACAACACCAGCAACAAATTTTAATGCCAATGATTTTCCAATAATTCCTGTTGCAGTTGAAGGATTAATTTTTGGAGTTGAATTCGCTCCTCCATTACCTGAAGCAAGGGAATTTTGTATATTGTTCCAAACACTTGGGTCAACATTTGGTTCAAAGCCATCAAATGCTTGCTTAAGAACCTCGTCAATATTTTCTAATCCGTTATTCACTTTATATTACTTTTTCTTTTATTAATACTTTTTGCAAATGTGCTCTTGCTCTTGATAGTTGTGATTTAGAAGTATTTACAGAAATATTTAATTCATCTGCAATTTCTTGATGTGAATACCCTTCAATCACATACATATTAAATACTGTTTTAAATCCTGTAGGCATTTTTTGAATCACACTCAACAAATCTTGAACCGATAAAACATCTACAGCATCTTCGTTGTAATTCTGCAATTGATAATCTACTTTTTCCATTTCAACATCATTCATAAACTTCTTATTCTTTCGAATAATATCTAACGCAGTGTTTACAATAATTTTTCTAATCCAACCCTCTAAAGAACCCTCTCGTTTATACGTGTCTAACTTTTCAAAGACTTTAATAAACCCTATTTGCAATACATCTTGTGCTTCATCAGAATCTTTAGCGTATCTTAAACATACTCCCATCATCTTTTTTGAATACACATCAAACAAATGCTTTTGAGCAAGGGTATCCTTTTCAAGACACTTTTTAACCAATTGCTCATCACTCATTTTCATTGATTCTGTATTAAGATGTTTATTTTTATAAAAAGGTTGCATTAACAATTATAAAGTTAATCATTTCTTGCTATCTTTTATTTTTAACTTTGTTTTTTACTTTTCAATTATGTCGAAATTATTTATTGTTCCTACACCAATTGGCAATTTAGCAGATATTACCCTACGTGCACTTCAAACATTGAAGGAAGTTGATTTTATTCTTGCTGAAGATACCCGCCAAAGTTCTAAATTACTAAAACATTACGAGATTAATAAAAAATTGGTTGCTCACCACCAGCATAACGAACACCAAACTATAGAGCGAATTATTGATGCCATAAAAAATGGAGAAAGTGTTGCTTTAGTAAGTGATGCTGGAACTCCCGGAATTTCCGACCCAGGGTTTTTGTTGGTGCGTGAATGCATTAAAAACGATATTGAAGTAGAATGTTTGCCTGGTGCTACTGCTTTTGTTCCTGCATTGGTCAACTCTGGTTTTCCTTGTGATAAGTTTGTTTTTGAAGGTTTTTTACCTCATAAAAAAGGCAGACAAACTCGTCTTAAATTTTTACAACCAGAAACTCGAACAATTATTTTTTATGAATCTCCTCATCGTTTATTAAAAACATTATCTCAATTTGTCGAATATTTTGGTGAAAGTCGATTCATCTCCGTTTCACGCGAATTAACAAAAATACATGAAGAAAATGTAAGAGGAACAATTAAGGAATTAATTGATTATTATACCACTCACACACTGAAAGGCGAATTGGTAATTATTGTAGATGGTGCAAAAAATTAAATTAATACAACTCTTACTGTTCTGTTTTGCATTTTCTTTTGTTAATGCACAAGATTTAGTTTCTGTAAATCATTTTGGGAAAAATATGGGAAACCTAAAAATGTTCCTATACACTCCAAAAAATTTAGATACAAGCAAAAAAATACCATTAGTATTGGTTTTACACGGTTGCACACAATCGGCACAAAGCATTGCAGAAGCTACTGGGTGGAAAAAACTTGCCGAGTTAAACAATTTTATAGTAGTTTATCCTGAACAAAAAATTGTAAACAATGTTTCCAAATGTTTTAACTTTTTTATTGGTATGAAATCAAAAAAGGACAAAGGGGAATTATTCTCCATCAAACAAATGATAGACTATTCGTTAAGAAATTATAACATAGATTCCTCTCAAGTATTTATTACAGGGGTTTCGGCAGGTGCTGCAATGTCTAATGCTCTTTTAAATTCATATCCCAATTTGTTTAATGCTGCTGCGTTAATTGGTTGCCCATCTTTATTAACCGAAAAATTAGATACATTGAGCATTTACCAACCTAGAGTTTTAATAATTCAAGGAGAAGAGGATAAAGTAGTAGCTCCAACTAATGCTGATAGAGTTTTAAACCAATGGACTAAAAAGCATCATTTAAAAAATGACGATTTTAAATTGGAAAACAATTACCTAAACTTTCCTGAATTAACTTTAAAAACATTTTTTGATAACAACCAACAAATTCAGGTTCAATCGTTATCTGCTAAGGATGTTGGTCATGTTATTTTAATTAACCCTGGAGAAAATGACAACGAAGGTGGAAAAGATTGTATTTATACTAAAGATATCAACTTTCACTCTACTTATTGGATAGCTGAGTTTTTTGGACTTATAAAAAATAAATAATAACAAGAATATTGTTGCTTTTATCTCCAATTAGCTGTACTTTAGTTAATTAATCATTAAAACTAAAAAAAATGAACTGTCTTAATCTCTTTCAAGAATCATTGGTTTGGCTAATGCCAATAATTATTATTTTAGCCATTTGGGAAGCCATTTGGAAACTTATTGCTTTATGGAAAGCTGCCAGAAACAGCCACTTGGCTTGGTTTATTTGTATTGCATTAATAAACACAGCAGGCATTTTACCCATTATTTACATTATTTTGCACAAGAAAAAAAGTTAATTCCTACAACTCTCAAGTGTTGAATTAGTTGCTAAAATTGATCGTATAATAAATTAATCCTAAAACCCATGAAGAACAAATTAAAAATTGTAATAACAATACTGTTTACAGCAATAAATAGCATTTCTTTTGCTCAAGAATATGAAACAAAAGAGGAGGTTTTTCAAGAAGATATTTTTTCTATTGTAGAAAATATGCCCGAATTTCCTGGTGGTCAAGACTCCATGTATAAATTTTTGTCAACAACTATTATTTATCCCAATGAAGCAAAAGAAAAGCAAATACAAGGTGTTGTGTATGTAAATTTTGTTATAGAGAAAGACGGCACCATGTCTAATGTAAAAATAATTCGAGGCATTCATCAATTACTAGATGATGAAACTTTACGTGTTGTGAATTTATTCCCAAAATGGACACCTGGAACACAAAATGGAGAGGTAGTAAGAGTCTCTTTTAATCTTCCATTGTCTTTTAAATTAAAAGAATAAATTTTTTTAATTATCTAGGAATAACCTTCCTAAAGAATTATCGTCAATCGTAAAAAACTATTAATTTTTCCAGTATAATGGAAATATTTGTATTAATTTTTCCAGTACAATGGAATTTTTAGTACTTTTACATCATGGATTTAATTAATAGACTATCTGAAAAGGTTTTAACTCAATGGCTTTTTAAAGGACAAGCATTGATTTTAACTGGTGCTCGTCAAGTGGGTAAAACCACCTTGTTACAAAACCTGTTTGCCGATAAAAAAGAAATGCTTTGGCTAAATGCCGACGAAACCATTGTGCGAGAACGTCTTGAAAACTTAAATTTAGAAAATCTAAAAGGAGTAATAGGAAATTACAAAGTGGTTGTTATTGATGAAATACAACGCATACCAAATGCAGGTTTATTGCTAAAATTGTTGGTTGATAATTTTAAATCCACACAAATTATTGCAACAGGTTCATCGGCATTAGATATTTCTGAACGAATTTTCGAACCACTAACAGGCAGGCATTTGTTGTTTCATTTGTACCCTTTTTCGTTAGCCGAAATGTACAACGGAAAATCAGCCTTTGAGGTAGAACAAAAATTGCCTTTTCATTTGATTTATGGCTGTTACCCAAACATATACAACCATCAGCCAGATGCCGAAGTTTTATTAAAAAATTTAGCCAACCAATATTTATACAAAGATGTATTGGTTTGGAAAGACATTCGTAAACCCGAATTATTAGATAAATTGTTAAAATTGTTGGCTCACCAAATTTGTTCGGAAGTATCGATAAACGAGTTGTCTAACCAACTAAAAGTAAAATCGGAAACCGTTGAAAGCTACATTGATTTACTCGAAAAATCGTTTGTTATTTACCGATTAAACGCTTACAGCACCAACGCACGAAAAGAAGTAACCAAAATGAGTAAAATATACTTTTGGGACAACGGAATTAGAAATGCAATCATTGGAAATTTTAACGACTTCACCACTCGACAAGACAAAGGGCAATTGTGGGAAAATTTTATCATTACCGATAGAATAAAAATGAATAAATTTAGAGATGCTGACATTCAATCGTTTTTTTGGAGAAACTACAACCAAAGCGAAGTGGATTATATTGAAAACAACAACCAAGAACTTTTTGCCTACGAAATAAAATGGAACAGTAAAAACACTTCAAAAATTAGCAAAGCATTTACCAACAGCTACCCCAATGCTACAACCGAAATAATTACCCCTCATAACTTTTTCGATTTTTGTAAATTAAATGAATAATACCGAAAGCATATCTGTAATAGTCCAATAAAATTGTCCTAAACAGCTATTGCATCGGCATTATACCAAATAAGTTTGGACTAGATAATAAATCAAATTGGTATAAAAAAAATGTTCAAAAATTAAATTGTACGGATATATTTATTATATTTGTACGTACAATTATTTTACTATGAATACAAAATTAACTTTAAAATTAGAACAATCAGTGATTGAGCAAGCAAAGGAATATGCTGTTTCTCACAAAAGAAGTTTATCGAAAATAGTCGAAACTTACCTTAAATCGTTGGTCAATAAAAATGAAACCGATGAATTGCAGATTTCACCGTTTGTAAAAAGTATGTCAACAGGTGTAAACATTCCTGCCGATTTAGACTACAAAACTGAATATGTCAACCGTTTGAACGAAAAATACAAATGAAGCCAGTACTTTTTATTGACACCAATATAATGCTCGATTTATTGGGTGAACGAACTCCATTTTATAACTCCATTGCTAAAATTGCAACGTTAGCTGACGAGCAGAAAATTACCATCGTTGCCTCCGCATTATCTTATGCAACAGTTAGCTATTTTTTAACCAAATATGAAGGCGTTGAGAAAGCCAAAGATAAACTACGAAAGTTTAAAGTTATTTCCAAAATATGCGACTTAGATGAACAAATTGTTGAAAAAGGATTAAACTCCAGTTTCTCTGATTTTGAAGATGCTTTACAATATTTTAGTGCCTTAAAAGCCAAATGCACCACACTTTTAACCAGAAATGGGAAAGATTTTAAAACCTCTAAACTACCTGTGATGACCGCTGATGAATATTTAAAAAGTATTCAATTATAAGATGTAAAAGGTTGTTTTGAATTTAACTTGAATAGCCATATTACTCAAAATCTACCAGTTCCTTTATTGTAATATCTAGAGCCTTTGCAATAATGGCTAGTTTGGAAACACTTACACTAACTTTTGCTTTTTCTATTTTGTAAAGATACTGTCGGTCACTTTGAATTTTATTAGCAAGTTCAATTTGGGTTAACCCTTTAGATTCTCTAATCTCACGGATTTTATTACCAACTTTTATAGGCACATTTTCTTTAATCCTTTTTATGTCCTCGTTGGATAAATCTGTCATGAGACAAATTTCAGTGACCACAATAAAACTTATGTAACCTTAAAATACTGCATGTAGTATTTTTTTACTACATTTGGTATTAATAAAAATCATGCGATAAAAAATAAAGAAATGAAAAACTTAATTGTTCTAGTATTTTTAATTATTACATCTTTACCAATAATGTAATTGCATAAAATGATAGTTTAACTAGAAAGTTCAAATCAATAAAGATACCTTATTATGAAAAAACTAACAATTCTATTACTGACAATTTTAATTCTCATATTATCAAATTGTAAAAATAATTCTGAACCACCAAAGGACTTATTAAAATATACCATCGTCTCAGAAAATATTTCTGACACTCCTCTAAAAACACAAGTTTCAATTAATATTCTCCTTACAGACATAAAAAATATAAATGAAAAAAAACTTGAAACTCTACTGACTTATTTATATAATCAACAAATTAATCGTACAGGGTTTAAATATCACAAACACCTTAACACTGTTCTTGTTTATGCTTTTTCCACAAAAGAAAAAGCCAATGCAGGGAAGGGACAATGGGTTGCCATGATATCAAAAATGTATGATGACACCAACCCTAAATTTGAAATTTCAGAAACCCAATTTAAAGCACTTACAGTTAAAGAACAAGA
>PFUQ01000171.1:0-249 GCA_002790175.1 Flavobacteriales bacterium CG_4_9_14_3_um_filter_32_8 | reverse complement strand
AAAACCGTATTAATTCCGGAACACCAGTTGCAGGGCGGCAGTGTGGGGGGGCTTATTGCGTTTCGCAATGAGACGCTGGATGTGGCACAAAATGAATTTGGCCTGCTGGCGCTGGGGCTGGCGAAAACCTTTAACGATCAGCATCGCCTCGGACAGGATTTGAGTGGCGTACTCGGTGGGGACTTTTTCAAGGTGCCCAAGCCAGAGATACTGTCTGCGCGCGACAATGCTCCTGCTTCCAGCGTGATC
>PFUQ01000200.1 GCA_002790175.1 Flavobacteriales bacterium CG_4_9_14_3_um_filter_32_8 | reverse complement strand
AATTGAAGAGACTATAAAATATGGCGGGAATCAGTTATTGTTACAAGGTGGGCATCATCCTGATTTAGGCTTGCAATTTTATGTAGATACTTTTAAAGGCATCAAGCAACTATTTCCAACCATTAAATTACACTCTTTAGGACCACCAGAAATTGCACACATTAGCAAATTAGAAGGAATTTCTCATACCGAAGTTCTAAAAAAACTCGTTGAAGCTGGATTAGATTCGTTACCTGGTGCAGGTGCAGAAATTTTAAATGACAGGGTACGGCGATTAATCTCTAAAGGAAAATGTGGTGCTAAAGAATGGTTAGATGTGATGAGAGCAGCTCATCAATTAAATATTACTACATCTGCCACTATGATGTTTGGGCATGTTGAAACAATTGCAGAACGATTTGAACATTTAGTTTTATTAAGAGAAGTGCAAAGTGAAAAACCAGCAACCGCCAAAGGGTTTTTAGCTTTTATTCCTTGGCCATTTATGGATGATGGAACTTTGCTAAAAAAAGTAAAAGGGGTTTCTAACCATGTTACTGCTGATGAATACATTCGGATGATTGCTTTGAGCAGAATGATGTTGCCAAATATCGAAAATATTCAAGCCTCGTGGTTAACAGTTGGAGAAAAAACAGCTCAAATTTGTCTGCATGCTGGAGCAAACGACTTTGGTTCTATTATGATTGAAGAAAACGTGGTGTCAGCTGCTGGAGCTCCTCATCGTTTTACTTCAAGCGGCATACAACAATCAATTAGAGAGGCAGGTTTTGAGCCTCAGTTAAGAACTCAAGAATATGAAGATAGAACATTACCAAAAAATACAGAACAACAAGTAATTAATTATTAAAATCGTGCAATCAAAACCCATTATAAAACGTCTTAACTTTTAAATTAGCCATTCCATTTCATAAACGGTATTAATTATTGACTAAAAAGATGTAATTTTATAAGTTGAACAATGCTAAAAAAGTTTTTATACCTATTATTTATTTTACTTTCTGTAAAATCTTTTGCAACTCACAATAGAGCTGGGGAAATAACTTTTATACATATTACTGGTTTTACCTATGAAGTAACTGTTGTTACTTACACTAAAGATTCTAGTCCTGCCGACCGACCAGAATTAGAAATACGTTGGGGAGATAACAGTCCTTTAGATTCCATTGATAGAATTAGTGATATTTATTTAGGAAACGATATCAAAAAGAATATTTACATAGCTCAGCATACTTATCCAGGAAATAGTCCATATCCATATATTATTAGTGTTGAAGACCCCAACAGAAATGCGAGTATAATAAATGTGCCTAATTCTGTAAATGTAGTTTTTTACATACAAACAGAATTATACATCAACCCATTTATAGTGGCTAATAATTCCCCTATATTGCAAAATCCACCAATCGACAATGCCTGTGTTGGTTCTATCTATGTTCATAACCCTGGTGCGGTTGATGTTGATGGTGATAGTTTGTATTACACACTTCATCAAAGCTTAAAAGAAGGTGGCGTTCCAATTGCTGGATACCAATTTCCACAAGCATCTAACTTTATTAGTATTGATAATTATACAGGAGATTTAGTATGGGATTCACCAATTACCCAAGGAGAATACAATATTGCCATATTAATAGAAGAATTTAGAAATGGATTTAAGATTGGAAGTATTTTAAGAGATATGCAAATTACGGTTGTTGCTGGCTGTGAACCACCACCAATTATTACTGGGATAACAGATACTTGTGTAATTGCTGGTGAAATTTTAGATGTTGATTATCCAACAACTGGAAGTAGTGCTGTAACACTCACTGCTACTGGAATGCCTTTTATCATAAGTAATCCCGCTTTTTTTCAGCAAATGACCTCACCAGCTACTGTAACCTCAGGTAAATTTTATTGGGAAACAGCATGTAATCACGTTAGAATTAACCCCTATTTTGTTTCCATAAAAGCCATTGATAATGGTCAATTTCATTTAGCAGATTTTCATACTACCTCCATTCTAGTTATAGGTCCAAAACCTGAAAATGTTATAGCCAATGTTCAAAATAACTCCATTAATTTAATTTGGGATAAAACAAAATGTGGGCAAGTACAAAATTATAAAATATACCGAAAATTAGGCCCTTCGGGTTGGTCTCCAGGACAATGTGAAACAGGTGTTCCTGCTTCAACAGGATTTCAATTAATCGCAATAACTAGTTCGATAAACGATACCACTTATGCTGATAATAATAATGGCTCAGGATTAATTCCTGGGGAAGATTATTGTTACAGAATTGTTGCTTCCTATCCTAACGGAGCAAAAAGTATTGCTTCTGATGAAGTTTGTGCTCAATTAATAAAAGATGTTCCCATTATTACCAATGTTAGTGTAAATACAACATCTACTACCAATGGTTCTATTTATTTAGCTTGGTCAAAACCAACAGAGCATGATACTATTCAATATCCAGGACCTTATCGATATTTAATTTATAGAGGAGAACAAACTTCATCTAATATGATTTTGTTAGATTCTACTGCAACCATCAACGACACCACTTATACCGACACTTTATTGAACACGTTGAACTATCAATATTTTTATCGCATAGACATCTATAATTTGACAGCTGGAGCTCATGATTTAATGGGAAAATCAACCATCGCCTCTTCCATCTTCTTAAATTTAATACCTTCAGATAATCAACTTACTTTGGTTTGGAGTGAGAGTGTGCCTTGGACAAATTCACAACATGTTATTTATCGGCAAAATCCGTTTACCCTAATTTTTGATTCCATTGCTACCACAACAAACAACACCTTTATCGATACTGGATTAGTCAATCTTACTACTTATTGCTACCAAGTAAAAAGCATTGGATCCTATTCTTCTCCAGGAACCATTAACCCAATCATCAACTATTCTCAAGAAACTTGTGCCCAGCCAATCGATAATGTTATACCATGTCCGCCTAGTTTATGTGTTGAATTTGATTGTGAATTACAACAAAATACATTGCATTGGACTAACCAAAACGCTGGTTGTGCCGATGATGTATTACAATTTAATATTTATAAAAAAGATTCCATCAATGGTGAGTATGTATTCATTGCTACTATATCCAATGGAACAGATTCAGCCTATATTCATGATCATATTTTTTCAATTGTTGGATGTTACGTGATTACTGCGATAGATTCTGTAGGTAATGAAAGTAAATTTAGTGATTCGGTTTGTGTAGATAATCCAAATGGTGCATGCGAAGGAAATCTAGGCTGTGTTTATGCAACAGACGAAACCACCAACTCCGAATGTTTTCAATACCGTTTACCAAACGTGTTTACTCCAGGCACTGATAATCACAACGATTTAATTACCGCATTCCCATACCGTTTTGTAGCGTCGGTAAACATGCAAATTTTTAACCGTTGGGGAAAATTAGTTTACCAAACCACCAATCCCGATATTTTATGGGATGGCACCCATCAAGAAAACAACAAACAATGTGTTGACGGAACTTATTTTTATGTTTGTACCGTCAATGAAATTTGTTTAGACGGAATAGAACCTAGAATATTAAAAGGCTTTATTACATTAATTAGAAATAAAAGAGCCTCAAAACCATAAAGAATGTTTACTGGAATTATTGAAGGATTAGGAGAAATTGTTGCTCTAAAAAAAGAAGGTGAAAATGTTCATTTTTCGATAAAAAGTTCGTTTATCAACGAATTGAAAGTTGACCAAAGTTTAGCTCACAACGGAGTTTGTTTAACAATTATTGGTATTTCTAGCAACATTTACACCGTTACTGCGATTAAAGAAACATTAGAGAAATCGAGCTTGGGAGCTTTACAAATTGGAAGTAAAGTAAATTTAGAACGAGCCATGTTGGCGAATGGTCGGTTTGATGGGCATGTGGTACAAGGACATGTTGACCAAACTGCTTTTTGCACTGCTGTTACTGAGCAAGACGGAAGTTGGATGTACACGTTTAACTACGAACCTAACTATCATAACATTACCGTTGAAAAAGGCTCTATAACAGTAGATGGAGTAAGTTTAACGGTGGTCAACTCCAACCAAAACCAATTTTCGGTTTGTATTATTCCTTTTACCAAAGAACACACTACTTTTAATACCTTAAAAGAAGGCGATAAAGTTAATTTAGAGTTCGATATTATTGGAAAGTATGTGGCTAAGCTGCTAAATAAAGTTTAAAACACAGCTTTCACCACTTCTCTAACCGACAACGATTTTCCCATGGTGTAATAATGAATACAGGGAACTCCAAATTCTATTAAATCTTTAGATTGTTGAATTGCCCAATCGATACCTACTTTTTTCACTTCCTCATCCGATTTGCATTTCTCAATGGCTTCCACCAATTCGTGAGGCATATCGATGTGAAAGTTTTTGGGTAATGTTAGAATTTGATTTTTGGATGAAATTGGTTTAATTCCTGGAATAATTGGAACTGTTATTTCTTCTTCTCTACATAAGTTAACAAAAGTTTTAAATTTTTGATTGTCATAAAACAATTGAGTAACAATATATTCAGCACCAGCATCAATCTTTTGTTTTAAGTATTTTAAATCATTTTTTAAGTTGGGAGCTTCAAAATGTTTTTCGGGATAACCCGCAACGCCTATACAAAAATTAGTGGGTTGAGCATTTTGTAAATCCTCATCCATATAAATGCCTTGGTTTAACCCAACCACTTGTCTCACTAAATCAACGGCATAATGATGTCCTTCTTCTTCTGGGATAAATGATGCTTCGGTTTTAATGGGGTCGCCACGCAGCAACAACACATTGTCTATTCCCAAAAAATTAAGGTCGATGAGTGCATTTTCGGTTTCTTCTTTTGTAAAACCTCCACAAATGATATGCGGAACAGCATCTATTTTATATTTATTAACGATAGCTGCACAAATTCCGACTGTTCCTGGTCTTTTTTTAATGGCTATTTTTTCTAAATACCCTTTCTCTCTTTTTTTGTAAACAAACTCTTCACGATGGTAAGTAACATTAATGAAAGAAGGACCAAACGCTATCAACGGGTCAATGCTATCGTAAATAGATTGTATCCCATTTCCTTTTAATGGCGGAAGAATTTCTAACGAAAAGAGTACCTTTTTGGCCTTGGATAAGTGTTCAGTTATTTTCACGTAATAAAAAATTTAATTTGCAAATGTAGGAGATAGTTCAATCATAACGAAATAAAATTTTTACGAAGCACTCATAATTGCTATTGTATGGCATCAGTTAATAAAGTAATTTTGTACACTTATTTTTAATGGGAATGAAGAACATCAGAAATTTTTGCATCATTGCACACATCGATCATGGGAAAAGCACATTGGCAGATAGGCTGTTGCAAATTACAGGAACAATTTCTGAGAGAGACATGCAAGAACAGGCTCTGGATGACATGGATTTAGAGCGTGAGCGAGGAATTACCATTAAAAGTCATGCCATACAAATGGACTATGTTTTTGAAGGAGAAAACTATATTCTTAATTTAATTGATACCCCTGGTCATGTTGATTTTTCGTATGAAGTATCGCGTTCCATAGCTTCTTGCGAAGGTGCATTATTGATAGTTGATGCTACACAAGGCATCCAAGCTCAAACCATCTCTAATCTATATTTAGCCATTGAAAACGACTTAGAAATTATTCCTATTCTCAATAAAATGGACTTGCAAAGTGCTATGCCAGAGGAAGTGAAAGACCAAATAGTAGAATTAGTAGGTTGTGATAGAGCCGATATTATTGCCGCAAGTGGTAAAACAGGAATGGGTATTGAAGAAATACTAAAAGCAGTGATAGAAAAAGTTCCAGCCCCAAAAGGCGATCCAAATGCTCCGTTTCAAGCGTTAATTTTTGATTCTGTGTTTGATTCATACCGAGGAATTAGGGCTTATTTTAAAGTAATGAATGGCGAAATAAAAAAAGGAGAAAAAGTTAAATTTATTTCGACCAATAAAGAATATGTTGCTGAAGAAGTTGGTACGTTAAAATTAAAACCAACGCCCAAACAAGTGATAAAAACTGGCGATGTTGGTTATTTAATTTCTGGAATTAAAATAGCCAAAGAGGTGAAAGTTGGAGATACCATTACCACCGTTGCCAACCCTGCCGAAAGAATTCAAGGTTTTGAAGACGTAAAACCCATGGTGTTTGCTGGTATTTATCCTGTTGACACCGAAGAATTTGAAGAGTTACGAGATGCCATGGAAAAATTGCAACTCAACGATGCTTCCTTAACTTTTCAACCAGAATCGTCTATGGCATTGGGTTTTGGTTTTCGTTGTGGATTTTTAGGAATGTTGCACATGGAAATTATTCAGGAACGATTAGAACGAGAATTCGACATGACTGTTATCACTACCGTTCCCAATGTTTCTTACAACGCTTATTTAACCAGTAATAGAGAAGAAGCGGTATTGATTAACAATCCTTCTGATTTACCCGACCCTAGCAGAATAGACAGAGTGGAAGAACCTTACATTAAAGCTTCGGTTATCACTAAATCGGATTATGTGGGTGCCATCATGAACCTTTGTATTGAAAAAAGAGGGGAATTAACCAATCAGGTATATTTAACCACCGACCGAGTAGAACTTATTTTTAATGTTCCATTAGCAGAGATTGTTTTTGATTTTTATGATCGATTAAAATCAATTTCTAAGGGGTATGCTTCTTTTGATTACCATCCTATTGGATTTAGAGTGTCGAAATTGGTAAAAATGGATTTACTGTTAAATGGCGACCCAGTAGATGCTCTTTCTGCTTTGGTACATGCAGATAATGCGTATGAGTTAGGAAAAAAGATTTGTAAAAAATTAAAAGAATTAATTCCTCGCCAACAATTTGATATTGCTATACAAGCTGCCATTGGAGCTAAAATTATTTCGAGAGAATCTATTTCTGCCTTGCGTAAAGATGTGACCGCCAAATGTTATGGCGGGGATATTTCTCGTAAACGTAAGTTGTTAGAAAAGCAGAAAAAAGGAAAGAAAAAGATGAAGCAAATTGGCAATGTTGAAGTGCCTCCTAAAGCCTTTTTAGCTGTATTAAAGCTGAATGATTAAATTGATTTGGTATTTTTTTCAAACCTTTACCATCAGCATAATCTATTGTACTGCTAAATAAATATTCATGTGATAATTCAACAATAAATTGTTTTATTGGGTTTTGATGGATATACTCCAAACGCTGTGCAATCCTTTCGGTATTAACCAATTGAATAGCATGATTATCATCTTTCCAAAATTAAACTTATCCAACAACCATTCTTTTCTACTTTCGCCAATTTCCTGTATTTTCTGAACAATTTGTTTTGAGGTAAATTTTTTAAAATCCCGAATAATGTGCCACAGAACGTAGCCTTCTTTTGCCTTTATAATTAAGTGAAGGTGATTTGACATCAAAACCCATGCATAAACTTCAAGCCCTTTGTTGGCTATGCAATAATTTAACGAATCAGAATAATAAACTTATAGTCTTTTCGTGCAAATACATCAATCCAGTTTGCCATTGTAAATGTCACAAAGTACAAGCCTTGTTGGTCTGCTATTTTATAACAGACTCCACTCATAGAGCAAATTTAATTTTTTTTTGACCTATAATGGTAAACAGTACTTTAGTTATCCGTCATTTTTAGTTGTTAAAATTTTCAAACGGGCATCAACAAGGCTTTGTAATTTTTCTTTTTGATGTTGTGGTAAAAAACTATTTTTAATCCACCATTCAATATGAGTTTCTTTTTTTAGAAATTTTTGATATATATATTCTTTTTGTTTCTCATTAATAGATAAGCTCATTGCTAAGATGTCGAAGTCTTTTAACTTAATTTTATTTTTCTTTCCATTTATTGTCAAACTCAATTGTTCATCCTCATGGTCCATTACTAAAAAAGTAGATACTAAATCGTAGGCTGGACTTGAAGTAAAAGTACCATCCATATTTTCTAACATCGAGAAATTTTTTAAATGCATATCTGCATTTCCGATAATAAAACTAAATAAGATTAATTCAAAATAATTCAAAGCATCAAAACCTGGTTGTGACGAATATTTACTAATCACCTTTCCTGTTTTCTCATAACTACCTCTGTATTTATGTTCGGTTAGTGTTTCGGTAAGTTGACATAAATCTTCACTCGCTAATTTTCCATCCTTTACCCTATCAAATCTTTGTGTGATATATGCTAAGTTTTCTGATGGCAATCTAATTAAACCATGTTTAGCTGTTTGAATATTTAATTCGGAAGCTAAATGCATACATAGATCTTCATTCTCAGGTAAATATTTATATACGTCACTTTGGGGCTTTACTATAAAATTACTTTTATTATCAACAATTGTAAAACGAATGTTTTGTTTGCTTTCTTCTAACCACAAACTTAATTTAGGTTGAACACCAGTAATTGCAATATTTGCTTCTATTAATTCTTTAGCATATTTTTTCAAATCTTTTTCATCAATATTTATTGGAGGCATCTGCTTTAAACCAAATTCCTTTTTTAAACATTTTTTATGATAATCTATTTCTGATTTATCAAGAGGTCTATAACAGATTAAACAGTTCATCTCATTTTTCTTTTCTAATACTTACATCACCTATATTATCCTGACATAGAGTAAGTAAAAGGCTCATTCTGTCTCTTGGATTCAACTTCCAATTATCAACTGCTATTTTTAGCAACCAACCTTCTGGTATTAATCCATCAAAAAAAGGCACCATGTTTTCATAGTCATATATTTCCTCTCGTAATGGCAAAGTTTTACTTATTCCTCCATATTTAGGATTGGCTAAATACAATTTATCGTATTGAAAATGATAACCACTTTCATCTTCCCAAATTATACCTGCTATTTTTTCTTTTTTATATACTAATCCTTTCTTCATGTTATTGTTCTTCAATATTTTGAATGTCAGAATGTAAAATGGTTTCTATTAATTTATCGTCTTTATTCTTTTGATACTTTATAGCATTATTATTTGAAATAAACTTCCAAGCTACAATACTATTTGTATGGTTATCAAAAAGTTCTTTTATTAATATCCCATATTTTATTATTTTATTATTTAATGTAATTTTTATAGCTTTATCAAAAAAGTTCCAATACACATAATAGGGGTCTAAATGTAATTTTGTTGGGGAGACACAAAATCCAAATAAAGATAGAACTTGATTTACTTTATCTAATTGTAAAGTTTGTTTCCCTTGCTCCATTTCTCGAATAAATCGAATTCCAACGCCTGCTTTATTGGCAAGTTCTTCTTGTGTTAAATTTAATTTCTTACGATGATATTTTAAAAATGATGATATTTCCGTCATGTTGTTATACCTTTATGGGTACAAATATAATAAAATGTATTTAAACAATACCGAAAGGGTATAAAATAGTTTTCGTTTTATAAAATAATCCCGAACGGGCTTACAAACGAGGACGAGGTAGGAGGGAGAACATTCGATTTTGCTTTAGCAGCATCATTGGTTGCTACCACTTTTATGCCGAACCGCTAACAAGATATTTAAAATAATTCACTTTGTTTTTATTTTAAAATTGTTAGTCTGTCGGCATTAACCAAACCAACAAACAAAATTCGTTATCACTCTTTTGTTAGCGGCTTGGTATTACATCCAACCCATCTACCAAAAAAGGTCGATAAGTTGTTGGGGGTGATTTTTTTAACTTGTACATTTTCAATTACTTGTCTAATTAACTGAAAATGATAACATTATAATTGCAAGATTCAATTAATAAGTGCAAAATTTTGCACAATTAATTTTTTTTATTAACTTTGCTCTAACAGTATCCGGGTTGCATACCATAAGAACTGCTCTCGGGTCATTTTTTTTATATCCCTATGCCTTCTAAACCAGCTCGCTCAATTACAGAGTAAATTGATTTACTCAAAAGCAGGAATATGTTGTTCCATAATGAACAAGAAGCTAATCATTTCCTAAAAAATATCAGCTATTACCGTCTAAAGGGTTATTGGTGGGACATGCAAAGTGATTACACTTTACACACCTTAAAACCGAATACCTATTTTGAAGATATTATTGAGCGTTACAATTTTGATAGGCATTTACGGCTAATTCTATTTGATGCTATTGAAAGAATAGAGGTAGCTTTAAGAACAAAAATGATTAATTATTTGTCAATGAGTTACGGTGGCTTATGGTATTTAAATACTTCATTGTTCGACATTAATACAAGTACATATAACTGTGTAGCTAAAACTAACCATCAATTTGCCATAGAAGAGCTTCAAAAAGAGTTTAAGAGAAGTAAAGAAATTTTTATAGTAGATTATAAAAATCGATATCCCAATAAAGATGCAGATGCATGGAAAACTTTAGAGGTGGCATCTATGGGAACACTTTCTAAATTATACAAAAACTAAACCATCAGTTACCAGAAAAAGTATTGATAGCTAATGATATGGGACTTAATTTAAGCTCAGAACTATCCGGTCGGTTAGAAGCTCTTGCTTATGTTCGAAATATTATTGCACATCATTCAAGATGATGGAGCAGGAATATGGTAAAACGTCCAATTGTTAACATCAATAATCCTCAAAATGATTGGATTACACATCCATTAACTCCAGTACAAATTAAAAAACCATTTTTAATAATTTCTTCAATGGTTTATCTTTGTAATAAAGTTACACCAAACCACCAAGTTAAATCTAAATTATTAGATTTGATAAAAGATAACCCGAATGTACCTATCTATAAATTAGGGTTTCTTAACAATTGGGAGAAACAACCTCTTTGGAAATAACACTTTGTAATCACAAGCTGATTTTTAGTTTTTTAGTTGGTAAGGTATTGATGTGTTTTTTACCACAAGCTACACTGCGTTAAGAATGCGGCAGAAAGGGGGCAACCATGGCATTGGAAATATAGTAGTGCAAAAGATTATTGTAATGAAAAAGGATTAGTAACTTTATGTTTGGTTTAAATTGTAAAATAACCACAAGCGGGACGCTTGCATATGCTACCGCAAGGCTCTGCCCATAAGTGTTCGAAACCTTTCACAATT
>PFUQ01000192.1 GCA_002790175.1 Flavobacteriales bacterium CG_4_9_14_3_um_filter_32_8 | reverse complement strand
AGATAAAACTACTTTATCCCAAAAGGAATTTTAACCGAAACTACTAAATTTCTGCCCATGTCGTAAATACCATCCGCTTTTAAACGCGATAAATGGTTGTAATAGGTTTTGTTTAATAGGTTGGTTGCTCCAATGCTGATTTCTATATTTTGTTTTCCTACTTTTATTTCTGTCCCAATTTTAGCATCTAACAAAACGTATAGGTCTGTTGGGGTTTCAAAATCGGAAATAAAATTTTGAGCAAAAGTGGTGTTTGCCGTTAAACTGATAAACGAGTTTTCGAGTTTTTTCCAATTTTTCAAGTCCAGTTTTAAGGTGTTGCTTAAATTAAATGCAGGTATTCGAGGCAAATATTCGCCTTGGCTGTTTTTGGCAATTACCATCGCATAATTGGTTTCAAAATGTAGCCAGTGCATGGCGTGTGGGTGAATATCGATGGTGCTTTCTAAACCATACAAATTTGCATTGATTTGGTTGTAGGTAAAAACAGGTGCATCATCAATCAACGAATCTAATGGCGAAAGAAAAATATAATTGTTAATGGAGTTATTAAACCCAGAAAAAGCCACAGAAACGTGTTCGGCCACATATTCAAAACCTAAATCTACTTCAAAATTTTGTTCGGTTTTTAAGGCTAAATTTCCAATTTCGTATCGAAATGTTCCTTCATGCACGCCGTTAGAAGAAAGTTCGGCAAGGTTTGGTGCTCTAAATCCACTGGCAACATTGGTTCTCATCAGCAACTTTTCGCTAAATTGGTAGGTAAATCCTAAAGAGCCATTGTAGCTTTCATAAAATTGCTCAAAGGATCGTTTATAACTTTCACCTCCTAACGTATCCATTTCAAAACCTTGCATTTTTTTAGCGTCATACCTTGCACCTGCAATGGTGGTAAATTTGTTGTCTAATTTTCGAGCTGCCGTAAGTTCGTCAGGTTTTCCGACTTCCGACTTCCGACTTCTAGCTTTTGCTGAATATTTAGCCATTACAAAACCTCCAACTTGTTGTTCGTTGGCATCAGGAATTAGGTTTTCCTCTCCGTTGTTTCTGTTGGTTTGGTATTTTCCTTGCGAACCAAAAATAAGTTCAACGCTTTTTTTTTCTGGCAAATGCCATTTGATATCGTAGGATGTTGTTTTTAAAGCCATATTTAAAATAGCAGGAGCAGTATAATTATGATAAACAGCTTCCGACAACGTTCCTTCGCCAAACTCTTTACGGTTATTCATCATATAACCTAAATTTAGATTGATGTGCGAATTTTTGATGTAAAACGTGTTTTGTGTAGAAAGAATGTGGTTGGTAATAATCTGAAAAGGAGCCTCCAATTCTCGGTGAGTATTTTGTTCACCAATACTTTCTGGAATTCCAATGGCAGATTGTAAAAATGAATAATTGACATCGTTGGTCCACCATTTTTTCATAAAACCCACACCTATTTTTAGAGCACTTTCGGTGTAATGCGTATTGGTAACACGGTCGTTGTTTCCTTGTTGATAATCGCCATGAGAAGCATAACCACCTCGTATTCGGTAACGAAAAGTTTCTGTAGCACCTTTTATTCCCAAATTGGAAGAATATCCGTTTGTATTGGAAAAATATTTTGTGCCGAAATCTCCAACAACAGTATTGATATTGGCTGGTTTTTCCGAAATAAAATGCAATACACCGCCCATGGCATCAGCCCCATAAAACAAAGAAGAAGGGCCTTTTATTATTTCCACTTTATCAATACCAATTTCGCTTAACCCTAAACCGTGTTCATCGCCAAATTGTTGATTGTCGATGGCTATTCCTTCGCTAAAAACCAACACTCTGTTATAACTCAACCCTCTAATTACTGGTTTCCCGATGTTGGTTCCAGTGCTAATCATATTTACTCCAGCCACATGGGTTAACGATTGCATTAACGTTGGATCGGAGGATTGAGTCAATTGTTTGCTGTCAAATTGAATAACTTCAACTGGATTTTCGTTTTGACTGCTGTGATACACCGACGATATTACAAATTCTTTAGTTTCTATTACCGTTGGAGTTAATTCAAAATTCAAGGTTAAATCTTCTTGAACATCAATAGTTTTGAGAATAATATCATATCCTACAAAAGAAATTTGCAATTTATAAATTCCTTTTCGAGGAAGTTTTAAGGTATATTTTCCATCTATATCGCTAACTGCACCTTTTTTGAGTTCAGGTAAATAAATATTCACACCTGGCAGTGTTTCGTGGGTTTCTGCATCAGTTAATTTTCCTTTAATTACCTGTGCATTAAAGAGGTTGTTGGTCGTGATAAAAATGACCACTAAAAATATATATTTCATTTTTTTTTGAATTAAATAGTTTTTTTGAGCAAATTAGTCTTGCTTAAATTTTAATACTATTTAATACATGGAGGACCTCTTAATAAAAAGGCGTGGAGATAAAGGTTTTTTGCTAAGAAAAAATACCTAACCGAAATTTTATTTTCTAAATGAAAAAATAAATTGGCTAATGGATTTATTAACTTGTTAATTAAAGTAGAGGAAAAATTGAAACTACAAATCAAATCTTGATGCTGTATTTCCAACTTATGGAAGTGAGTAACATCTTTATCCATACAAGTATGAACTTGAAAATGATGTTCCAACACTTCATGAATAGCAGAACTTGCAATTATATTAAAAATTGCTACTACTAAGACTATACTTGTTATTTTTTGAAATAATTTCAATAACTATATTTTATGCTAAATTAATTATTTTTTAATAATGCATTCCAACCTTGTGCGGTTAGCTGATGTACTTGTTCATTTTTCGAAATAAATTGATAACTTCCTTTGTCTGCAGTAATGTGACCAATTACTGATACTCGTTTTTGGTCTTTTATCTTGTTGTAGTCATCTAAAGAAATGGTAAATAACAACTCGTAATCTTCTCCTCCATTTAATGCACAAACAATAGGGTCAAGATTCATTTCTTGAGCAGAAGTTATGGTTAAAGGGTCTAAAGGAATTTTGTTTTCATAAATATTGCATCCTACTTCAGATTGGGTACAAATGTGTATGATATCAGACGATAAACCATCCGAAACATCAATCATCGCAGTTGGTTTCACTCCAATTTCTTCAAACATTTGAATGACATCTTGTCGTGGCTCAGGTTTTAGCTGGCGTTCCAATAAATAATCAAAACCCAAAAAATCAGGTTGAACTTTTGGGGTTTCTAAAAATATTCGTTTTTCTCGTTCCAACAATTGCAAACCCATAAATGCACCACCTAAATCGCCAGAAACACAAATTAAATCGTTTTCTTTTGCACCATTTCGATACACTATTTCTTCTTTTTCAACTTCACCCAAAGCGGTAATACTAATTATTAAACCAGCCTTTGAAGAAGTAGTATCTCCTCCAACTAAATCAACTCCATAGGTTTTACAAGCTGTCAAAATTCCATCATACAAATCTTCTAAAGCTTCAACAGAAATTCGGTTAGAAAGGGCTAGAGAAACAGTTATTTGTTTGGGATGGGCATTCATCGCATAAACATCAGAAAGATTTACGGTAACAGCCTTATAACCCAAGTGTTTAAAAGGCATGTACAATAAATCAAAATGAATGTCCTCTACTAATAAATCTGTGGTTACAACAGTTTGTTTATTTTTATAAGCTATAACTGCAGCGTCGTCGCCAACTCCCTTTAAAGAAGATGAATTACGCAATTTTATGTTTTGGGTTAAGTGCTTAATTAAGCCAAACTCGCCTAACTCTTCTATTTCACTTAATGGTTTTGGATTTTTATCTGCTAACATGCTGCAAATTTATACAATCATTTGTTTTTCACGAGCAATCGGAATTGTTTAATATTTTAATTTTTTCTTGTAGGAGATACACTTTTTGGGTACATTTGTACTAATTTAGAATGAATCTAAATAACAATAATTATGATAACAGTTTCAGAAAACGCAAAAAAACAGGCCATTCGACTCATGGAAGAAGGCGAATCTCCTAAAGACAGCTTTATTCGGGTTGGTGTAAAAGGCGGCGGTTGTTCTGGTTTAACATACGACCTAACTTTTGACCATATTATCACAGCAGACGACAAAATATTTGAAGATAAAGGAATAAAAATAGTGTGCGACAAAAAAAGCATTTTATATTTAGCAGGTACTGAATTAGATTTTAAAGGTGGATTAAATGGTAAAGGCTTTGTGTTTGTCAATCCAAATGCCAATAGAACTTGCGGTTGCGGGGAGAGTTTCTCTTTGTAAATGTGAAATATAAAAAGTGAAAAGGAAAGAGAAATGTGAAAATAACCAATGACAAATCGTAAATCGTAAATCGT
>PFUQ01000146.1 GCA_002790175.1 Flavobacteriales bacterium CG_4_9_14_3_um_filter_32_8 | reverse complement strand
CAATTTAAAAAACACACCTCTGATTTTGTAATCTTGTTGCTTTTTAAAATCTTCTCCTCTCAAGAGGAGAACTTCTACCTCAACAATATTAACATCCCTTGTTATGTTTAATCTTCGCTGGTGATTACATAAAATAATGGATTGGGTAATAATTTAAAGACCAACTATTTTAAAAGCAGTTCCGAGTTTTTGGGGCTGCTTTTTTATCATATATCTCCTAATTTATTCAACATACATCATTACTTTTGTACCTTTATGAAATAGCAACGTGCCGAAGCAAACAAAAAGTGATGATGAAAACTTTGCGTCCGTCAGCTGACGGATGACCTATAAAAAACAATAAGTATCTACATATGAATTCGAATAAAAAAGTAGCATTATATACTTTGGGTTGTAAACTTAATTATTCTGAAACATCGTCTATTGCACGAATGTTTCAGGAAGAAGGTTTTGCACGCGTGGATTTTGAAGATGTTCCTGATGTTTATGTTATAAATACCTGTTCGGTAACCGATAATGCAGATAAAAAATGCAAACAACTGGTTAAAAAAGCCTTAAAAATAAATCCCAATGCGTTTATCGCCATTATTGGCTGTTATGCTCAATTAAAACCTCAAGAAATTGCTCAAATTTATGGTGTTGATTTGGTGTTGGGTGCTTCCGAAAAATTTAAGATTATTGAACATTTAGACCAGCTAGAAAAAGTGGAAATAGTCAAAGTATTGGCTGCTAACATTAAGGAAGTGAATAGTTTTGTGCCTTCATTTTCTAAAGGAGATAGAACACGGTCGTTTTTAAAAATTCAAGATGGTTGCGATTATTTTTGTTCGTTTTGTACCATTCCATTAGCAAGAGGAAAAAGTAGAAATCATACCATTGCAGAAACCATAAAAGTTGCCAAAGAAGTTGCACTTACCGATGCAAAAGAAGTAATATTAACTGGTGTAAACATTGGTGATTTTGGTCAAGGCGAAGAAGAAAATTTTTTTCAACTCATACAGGAATTAGATAAAATTGAAGGCATTGAACGATACCGAATTTCGTCCATTGAGCCCAATTTGTTAACCGAAGAAATAATTGAGTTTGTTGCCAATTCCAAAAAGTTTATGCCTCATTTTCACATTCCTTTACAATCGGGATCTAACAAGATATTAAAAGCCATGCGAAGAAAATATGAAAGAGAATTGTATGTGGAGCGTGTGGAAATGATTAAAAATTTAATTCCTAATGCTTGTATTGGAGTGGATGTAATTGTTGGGTTTCCAGGAGAAAATGAGGAAGATTTTTTAGAAACCTATCACTTTTTAAATGAATTGGACATTTCCTATTTACACGTTTTTACCTATTCCGAACGACAAAATACAACGGCAATTAAAATAGAAGAAGTGGTGCCAAAAGAAGTGAGGAGTGAACGAAGTAAAATGTTGCACATCCTTTCTGAAAAAAAACGAAATTATTTTTACCAACAACATTTAGGAAAAACTTATCACGTACTTTTTGAATCAGAGCAAAACGATGATTTTTTAAACGGATTTACAGAAAATTATGTAAAAGTAAAAGTTCCTTACACTAAAGAATTAGAAAACACCATCATTCCAGTAGAATTAAGTAATATTGATGCTGATGGAAAAGTAAATAGCATTGTTACTCAACTTAAGGTGGGTTCTAAAAATTGATTCACATCAAAATTTTCATAGTTTTTTAGAGACAATGAAAATTTTTAAAACACTATCTGGATTCCGTCAGCTGACGGATGAAGCAGTATATGAAAAACTATGAAAACCCAATGGGAGCAAATATAACAAACAATCTGACTGCGTTATATTTTTTTGCAATAGCTAAGGCTATTCCAAAAAGAATATGCCTTACATCTTATTTATTATCTTTGTTTTTTGAAAGAAATCAATTTTTAGAACCCACCTTAATAATCAATATTCATAAAAAAATAGTAATTATTCATTAATCAATTATCATTCGCAAATGTTTCCATACCTATCAGATTTAACTAACTATTTATTCGGATTTTCCTTTTCCTTTCCATTACCCATGTTTGGCTTTATGGTAGCATTGGCATTTATTGCTGCCAATTATTTCTTTGTTCTCGAAATGAAAAGAAAAGAACAAGATGGATTACTTTCTACAACAACCATAAAAGTAATGAAAGGGGAGAAAGCAAGTATGAACGACCTTGTTGGTAACGGTTTTTTTGGATTTGTATTGGGATTTAAAATTATAGGATTGGTATTGAACTATTCCGAGATTATTGCTGTTAAAACTGGCTTGCCGGGTTACATTCTATCGTTGGAAGGGAATATTTTTGGAGGGATAATTGGAGCGGCATTGTTCGCCTATTTAAAATATAGAGATGCTGAAAAACATCGTTTACCAGAACCTAAAGAAGTAGAAGAAACAGTTCACCCCTATCAATATGTAGGAACCATGACTTTTATAGCAGCTATTGGAGGAATTTTAGGAGCTAAAATTTTTGACGCAGTAGAAGATTTAGACCGGCTTTTTGCAGATCCTCTGAAAGTGATTTTTTCTGCTTCAGGCTTAAGCATTTATGGAGGGTTAATTATTGGTGGTGGTTCTGTGCTTGTTTATGCATACTTTAAAAAACTAAAATTAATTCATGTTATTGATTCTTGTATGCCTGGTTTAATGTTGGCTTATGGAGTAGGAAGAATCGGTTGTCAATTGGCAGGAGATGGAGATTGGGGAATGCCCAACGATGCTCCAATGCCCAATGTAATTAGCTTTTTGCCTGATTGGATGTGGGCATTTGATTATCCTGGCAATATTAATGGGGTTGTGTTGCTCGACGACTTTCACCGAATGGGGTTAGAAAGCATTACAGGTAAAGCATGGCCTACACCATTTTACGAATCGGTTATGGCAATTCTTATTTTTGGAATATTATGGTCTTTCAGAAAAAAAATGAAAGTTCCAGGCATGATGGCTTCTGCTTATCTAATTTTTAATGGAGTAGAACGTTTTTTTATTGAGAAAATAAGAATTAATCCAGATTATAACTTATTTGGTATAAAAGCCACACAAGCAGAAATAATTGCTGTCCTTTTTTTTATCACAGGTGTTTTCGGTATTTGGTATACCATGAAAGTAGCAAGGGATAAAGACTAGTTAATTTGTTAATAAAATTCATTTTTCCAAGTTGTAAAATCACAAAAGAATTTTGTATTTTGTACTGCTTAAATGAGAATAGTACTTTCTTTATTTTACAAGGAATAATTTACACAAAAACACAATGATGCACCTAAAAGAAGGAGATAAAGCTCCCGAACTGAATATTACAGACCAGAACGGAAAAGTTCATCAAATGACTGATTATTTGGGTAAAAAAGTGATTCTTTATTTTTATCCAAAAGATTTAACGCCAGGTTGTACCGTTGAATCTTGTGACTTAAGAGACAATTATGAAAAATTAAAAAGTGATGGATTTGAAGTAATTGGAGTGAGTGCTGATGCTGAAAATAAACATCAACGATTTATTGAAAAACATCACCTACCTTTTAACTTACTAGCCGACACAAATAAAGAAGTATTGAATAGATATGGGGTTTGGGGTGAAAAAAAATTTATGGGAAAAACCTATGATGGAATTCATCGAACTACCTTTGTTATTAATAAAAAAGGAATCATTGAAAAAATAATTAGTAAAGTAAAAACGAAACATCACACTCAACAAATTAGAGAAGAATTGAGTACAAAATAATTAACCAACTTAAAAATATATAGTAAACATGAGCGAAGTAAAAGCAGATAAACTGAAAGCCCTACAACTTACCATGGATAGGTTAGAAAAAGCCTACGGAAAAGGAACTATCATGAAATTAGGAGATCATTCGGTAGAAGATATTGATGTTATTCCTACAGGGTCTTTAACATTAGACCTTGCATTAGGAGTAAAAGGCTATCCAAAAGGAAGAGTGATAGAAATATTTGGACCAGAATCTTCTGGAAAAACAACCTTAACCATTCATGCCATTGCAGAGTGCCAAAAACAAGGTGGAATTGCTGCATTTATTGATGCAGAGCACTCATTCGATGCTTCTTATGCTCAAGCTTTAGGCGTAAATATTGATGATTTAATTATTTCTCAACCAGATAATGGTGAGCAAGCACTAGAAATTGCTGATAATTTAATTCGTTCAGGAGCAATAGATTTGTTGGTGGTAGATTCTGTAGCTGCGTTAACTCCAAAAGCAGAAATTGAGGGAGAAATGGGTGATTCTCAAATGGGATTACAAGCAAGATTAATGTCTAAAGCACTACGTAAACTAACGGGCTCTATTAAAAAAGCAAATTGTTGCACTATTTTTATCAATCAATTAAGAGAAAAAATTGGTGTGATGTTCGGAAACCCAGAAACTACTACTGGTGGTAATGCACTAAAATTTTATGCATCGGTTCGATTGGACATTAGAAGATCTTCTCAAATTAAAGAAGGTGAAGAAGTAATTGGAAACAGAACCAAAGTGAAAGTGGTAAAAAACAAAGTAGCTCCCCCTTTTAAAAAGGCAGAGTTTGATATTTTTTACGGACAAGGTATTTCAAAAATGGGAGAAATAATTGATTTAGCTGTTGACAACGACATTATTAAAAAAGCAGGAAGCTGGTTCAGTTACGGTGATACCAAACTGGGTCAAGGAAGAGATGCTGTTGTGAAAATTTTACAAGATAATCCAGAATTGATGGACGAAATAGAACAAAAGATAATAGAGTTAGTAAATGGGAAATAAATATGTAAATTTTATCTCAGATGACCATTTATTAGAATGCATTGGCAATTTGCACAAGGCGTATTTGAAGGCAAAGAATAATATTACGAAAAAGAATTTTTATTCTAATAAGGTGGATACTATCAAGCTTACTTTTGATGCAAAGTTTAATGTCATTGATGAAGAAAATCTTATTCAATCAGAAGTTTTAAGGCAAATAGACAAATCAATCAACAATTCCATAGGAACTTTTCATGAGCAAATTTTAGGTGGAATAAAAGGTTTTGAATCAGGAAACCTGAGTGGCTACGATATTAAAGCTAATAATGATACATTGTTTGCAGATATAAAAAACAAACACAATACGATGAATAGTAGTGCCGCAGAAGCATTATTTCAAAAATTAGCTCGTTACGCAAACGACTACAAAAAAGCCAAGTGTTATTGGGTTCAAATTTTAGCAAAGGGAAGTTTCTGTGAATTATGGAGTGGCGATATCAATGGAAAGGAATATAGTCATAGCAGGGTTTACAAAATTTCTGGAGACCAATTTTACGCTTTGCTTTCTGGACAAGAAGATGCCTTGTTTATACTTTACAAAACTTTACCTATTGCTATAAAAGACTATTTAAAATCTACAGACCAAAGCAAAGAAATTGCTGAAAATTCTGCATTAGACGAAATAAAATCAGAAACTAAAACAAGCAAACGTAATATTTTAGACCAAATAACTTTTGAAAATTACAGTTACTATTTAGGCTTTGACAAGTTGTAATATTTGTTCAAAAATTTCACAATAGAATAACCAACTTCTTTTCCTAAATTTACTGGAACTGCATTTCCAATTTGTTTATACTGTTGTGCCAATGAACCTTCAAATTTCCACTCGTCAGGAAAGGTTTGAATACGAGCATATTCACGAACAGTAAATGGGCGAGTTTCATCAGGATGGCATCTTTCCGTTTGTTTTTGTGCAGGACTGCAAGTAAGGGTTAAACAAGGTTCATCCCAACCAATACGCCTTGCTATTCCTGTTTTTCCACCACCTAAATGAAAACTGCCGCCCATAAACTCTTTTTGCATTTCAAGTGGCAAATCACGCCAATATCCTTTTGGCGGAACTAAATCTAAAATATCTTTTTTACTTTGTGGATATTTTGCTCCGTTCGACTTTGGTACATCAGCATTAAATAATTCACCTTTTCTCAAGGCATCTTTTAAATTATATATTTTTTTATGAGGTTTAGGATATTCATATTGCAAGTCAATATCTTTTCTAATTCCAACTAATATCAGTCGTTCTCTTTTTTGAGGTACTCTAAAGTTAATGGCTTTCAAGACTTGAATAGGAGCAACATTATAACCAATTTCATCTAAGATGGAAATCATGCCTTGCAAGGTTTTACCGTTATCATGGCTTAATAAGCCTCTGACATTTTCACCAACACAAATAGGCGGATTTACCTCTTTAACAACTCTTGCAAATTCATAAAAAAGTGTTCCTCTTGCGTCAGCTAAGCCTAATTT
>PFUQ01000168.1 GCA_002790175.1 Flavobacteriales bacterium CG_4_9_14_3_um_filter_32_8 | reverse complement strand
TCTGGAACCCATAAAAAAGTGGTAGTGGTTGGAGTAGATAAAATGTCGGCTTTAGTTGATTATGAAGACAGGACAACTTGTATTATTTTTGGAGATGGAGGCGGAGCTGTTTTGTTAGAGCCAAATTTAGAAGGATTTGGTATTCAAGATTCAATTCTTAAAAGTGATGGTTCAGGATTTCAGTATTTAAACCAGAAAGCTGGTGGGTCAGCTTATCCTCCAACACTAGAAACAGTAAAAAATAAAGAACATCACATCCACCAAGAGGGACAAGCAGTTTTTAAATTCGCAGTTGTAAATATGGCAGATGTCTCCGCCGAAATAATGGAAAAAAATAACTTAACAAGTGATGATATTGCTTGGTTAGTGCCTCACCAAGCAAATAAGAGAATAATTGATGCTACTGCCAAAAGAATGGGTTTAAGTGATGATAAAGTAATGTTAAATATTCAAAAATATGGAAATACTACTTCCGGAACAATTCCATTGTGTTTATGGGAGTGGGAAGACCAATTAAAAAAAGGCGATAACATCATTCTTTCTGCTTTTGGTGGAGGATTTACTTGGGGAGCCATTTTGATAAAATGGGCGTATAACTCCAAATAATATTAATTACTTTTGTAAAGATTAAAAAAATCAAAAAATACGATTATGAAGTCATCAGAGATTCAAGAACTAATTAAATTTGTTGCAAAGTCTGGCGTAAGCGAAGTTGAAATAGAAGACAAAGATTTTAAAATTGTAATAAGAACTAATCCCCATAAAAAAGGAAAATATTTTGAGGAAACTCAACAATTTTTTCAGGTTCAACCACCCGTTGCTGCTCCAGTTCAAGTGGCAAATATAGCTCCTGTTTCTACACCTGTAAACCCTACTGGAACAACAAATACAGAAGATAACTCTAAATATGTGGCTATTAAATCTCCAATGATTGGAACATTTTACAGAAAACCATCACCAGAAAAACCACCTTTTGTAAGTGTTGGAGATGCTGTTGCTGAAAATACTGTTGTTTGTATGATTGAAGCCATGAAGTTGTTTAACGAGATTGAAGCAGAGATAAAAGGGAAAATAGTAAAAGTATTAGTTGATGATGGCTCTCCAGTAGAATATGATCAGACTTTATACTTAGTTGACCCTGCTTAAAATTAGTTAAGAGTTTATAAAAAGTAGAAAGTTGAAAGAACTCAACTTAAATCTACTCACTTATTACTGAAAAAATGTTTAAAAAAATACTAATAGCGAACAGAGGTGAAATTGCTCTAAGAATAATTAGAACATGTAAGGAAATGGGCATAAGTACCGTTGCTGTTTATTCTACTGCTGACAAAGATAGCCTTCATGTTAGGTTCGCAGATGAAGCAGTATGTATAGGACCTCCTCAAAGTTCAGAATCTTATTTAAATATTCCTAGTATTATTGCTGCTGCTGAAATAACCAATGCAGACGCCATTCATCCAGGATATGGATTTTTATCAGAAAACGCAAAATTTTCAAAAATTTGTCAAGAAAACGGAATAAAATTTATTGGTGCCTCCCCAGAAATGATTGAAGGGATGGGAGATAAAGCATCTGCAAAAGCAACCATGGAAAAAGCAGGAGTGCCTATTGTTCCTGGTTCAAAAGGTTTATTAAAAGATTTAGCAGATGCTATAAAAACAGCAAAAGTTGTAAAATATCCTGTAATGATAAAAGCAACTGCTGGAGGTGGTGGTAAAGGCATGCGAGTGGTTTGGAATGATGATGAAATGGAGAATGCATGGAATTCTGCCAGACAAGAATCGGCTGCTGCTTTTGGAAATGATGGGATGTACATGGAAAAATACATAGAGGAACCTCACCATATTGAAATTCAAATTGCTGGAGATGTTACAGGAAATGCCTGTCACATGTCCGAAAGAGATTGCTCCATTCAAAGAAGACACCAAAAATTAGTAGAAGAAACTCCTTCTCCATTTATGACTAAGGAGTTACGTAAAAAAATGGGTGAAGCTGCAATTAAAGCTGCTAAGGCTGTTCAATATGAAGGTGTTGGAACGGTAGAGTTTTTAGTTGATAAAGATCGTAATTTTTACTTCATGGAAATGAATACTCGTATTCAGGTGGAACATACCATTACAGAAGAAGTAATCGATTTTGATTTAGTGAAAGAACAAATTAAATTAGCAAATGGTGAAAAAATTTCTGGGAAAAATTACGAACCGAAAATGCATTCAATCCAATGCAGAATAAATGCAGAAGATCCATTTCATGATTTCAGACCTTGTCCAGGAAGAATAACAACTTATCATTGTCCTGGAGGGCATGGTGTTAGAATTGACACGCATGTTTATGCCAATTATGTAATACCTCCATACTACGATTCTATGATTGCCAAACTTATCGTTGTTGCACAAACAAGAGAAGAAGCCATTAAAAAAATGGAAAGGGCATTAGATGAATACATTATTGAAGGGGTAAAAACAACAATTCCATTTCATCAGCAATTATTGCAAGATGAAAATTTTAGAAAAGGAAATTTTACTACAAAATTTATGGAAACATTTGTAATTAAAGAAAAATAAAATATCTTTAAAGGTTTTATTAAAATATATTATATGAATAAACAAACATACAAAGTACTAGTGCCTTACGATTTTACTGCAAAAGCAGACTGTGCAGTAAATCATGCAATTAAAATTGCTAAGTCTTTTAGCGGAGAAGTTTATTTGTTACATGTGGTTTCAAAAACTAAAGAAGTGATTGAATCCCGAGAAAAACTTTCTAAAATTGCTGAAAAAGTTGAAAAACAATATGGTGCAGTAATTAATACCATAGTAAGAATAGGAAATATTTTTGAAGACATAGGAGATGTTGCTTCAGAAATTGGGGCAGGATATATTGTAATGGGTACACATGGAGCAAAAGGAATGCAAAAAATTATGGGTAGCTATGCGTTAAAAGTTATCTCCAACTCAAAAGTTCCATTCATAATTGTTCAAGGAAAGGGCCCTAGTGATACTGATGCTTATGATGATATTGTAGTTCCGATAGATTCTTCTGATGTAACCAAACAAAAGTTACAAGTTGCTGCCAACATTGCTGCCTACTTTGGTAGTAGCATTCATCTATTTTCAGCTGTAGAAAGCGATAATTTTTTAAAAGACAAATTAAATAGAGAGTTACATTTTGCAAGAAAATACTTTGATGAAAAAGAAATAAGTTATACGATTGAAAAAGCAAATCAAGCTGGAAGCTTTAAAAAACAATTAGTAGAATATGCCGCAAAAATTAATGCAGATATGATTGCAATTGTAAATACGAGAGAAGGTGCTTTATTACCCGATTTTTTTGGTAGTGATGAACAAGAAGTTATTGCTAATGATGCAGAAATACCTGTGTTAATTACCAACCCAACTCAAAAATTTGTTTCTAGTAGTATAATTGGAAGTTAATTACTAAAAAACTTATTTTATTTAAAGTCCTGCAATTTGTAGGACTTTTTTTTTAACTAAACTTCACAATGAAATGTTTAAACAAATTAATAATTGCTGTTTTATAAAAAGTATTTCCAATTATCTTTATACAATAAAACATACCAACTTTAAGTAATACAACTATGAACATTCGACTACTATTTCTATTAATTTTAATAAACACTTCTTTATTCGCTCAACTTCATACCTACAATTGGGCCAATGGCAATAAAAAAGCCGAAGGAGTTATTAAAGAAGGTTTAGAACAAGGAAAGTGGACTTTTTGGAGCAAAGAAGGAACTATTCAGCAAGAAGTAAATTATAAAGATGGAGAATTTAACGGACAGTATATTAATTACAATGAGAAAGGAAAAAAAATAGAAGAAGGATTTTTTATAAAATCAAAAAAAGAAGGGGTTTGTAAATCTTGGTTTGAAGATGGAAAATTAGCAATGATTGGATATCATAAAAATGGTTACCAAGATAGCTTGTGGATTTTTTATTATCCTTCAGGCAATAAAAAAGAGGAAGGGATTTTCCTAAAAGACCAAAGAGTTGGAGAATGGTTGGAATGGTATGATAATCAAAAATTAAAAAGTTCGAGAATTTTTAAAAATGACGATGTTATGATGCAAAGTTATTTTACTAAAGAAGGAACCTCGCTAGTAAAAGATGGAACAGGAGATTTTATTGAACATTTTGAAAATGGAACAATAAAATATACAGGTAGCTACAAAAATGGACTTAGAACAGGATTTTGGATAGAATATGATGTGAACAAAAACAAGATTTCGGAAGGAAATTATAGTGATGGAAGAATGGCTGGAGATTGGATTTATTATTGGGAAGATGGAAAACAGCCAAAATTAAAAGGGACAATAACTGAAGGGAAAAAAGATAAATTATGGCTTTATTGGTATGCATCTGGGCAAAAATTGAAAGAAATAAATTTTATAGATGGACAAGAAAATGGAGCTATGA
>PFUQ01000117.1:1005-5543 GCA_002790175.1 Flavobacteriales bacterium CG_4_9_14_3_um_filter_32_8 | reverse complement strand
AATGCCAGAAATGAACGGATATGAAGCGGTAAAAATTATCCGTAATAAACTAAAAAACAATGTCCCCATTATTGCCATGACAGCAAATGCAATGGCGGGAGAAAGAGAAAAATGTTTGGATTTAGGAATGAACGATTATATATCAAAACCCATAGATGCCAACCAACTGTTCGAAAAAATATACGATTTAACCATTAATACATAATACCATGATAAATACTGAAACGAATAACAACATGACAATTGTTTGTAACCTCAACTACCTATCAGGGTTGATGGGTGGAAAAGAACATTTAATAAAAAAAATAATGGATACTTTTTTAATTCAAGTTAAAGAAGAACTCGACTCCATTAACGATGCTATTCTTAAAAAAGATTATATCACCATAAAAAACTTGGCTCACACAATGAAATCGTCTGTTTCAATTATGGGGATTTCTGCACTCATACCCATTTTGCAAGAAATGGAAGATTTAGGTAAAAATACAACGGCATTAGAACGAATAATTGCCTTGAATAAACAACTCAATTTAATATGCAAACAAGCCTTTAAAGAAATAAAAAACTACAGTTTCTCTTAAGGTTAATTTTTAGAACTCCCCTTAAATAATATTATACACCTAAAACTTAAAGCCATGAATTTTTTTGAAAATCTTTTTACAAAAACTGCACCTCAACAACACACTATTTTTATTGTGGAAGATAATGAGGCTTATGCCAACTTACTAAAAGAGTTTTTAATGCTCCGTTTTCCAAAAATATTTATTATAAAGCATTTTGTTACTGGTGAAGATTGTTTAAAAGAATCTTTCCAAATCCCTACAGTTATAATTATGGATCATTTATTAAATAAAAATCAAAGTAACGCTGCCACTGGACTTTCTATCATTAAAAAAATGAAAGCAGCTAACTCAAAATTAAATATTATTTTACTAAGTGCTCAAACCGAAATTGAAGTTGTTTCGAAAACCATTGCAAATTATGGGGCTATCTATATCCCAAAAAATGAGAAAGCATTTAATAAAATAGAAGAACAGGTTAAACAGTTTTTGAAAGAATGAAACTTGAAGTGTGAATGTTGTAACTCCTTTTTAAAGTTATGTAACAGATTTATTTTTAAAGGTTAGCAAATTTGTATATGAATTATTTCATACTTGTACTGCCAATTGCAGCGGATAAAAAACAACTGACATGAATAAAGCTACAAAAATTATTTTGTCAATCACTTTGATTTTGATAGTGCTTATTTCGAACCCTATGTTTGGGCAAACGAATATGGAAAGCATCGAATTAACTTCTGTTGTAAATCAAGTGGAACTAAAAACAGAAATGCGTAAATTGTGGGAAGACCATATTACCAGTAGTACCTTATTCTATTTTAGATAAATTTCATTTTTCACGTATGTATTATTAAGCCAAAAACAATGTTTAGTATATTCATTTAGTTTTGTTACTTTGTCTTTTTTTGGCAATTCATAAGTGTCTAAAGCATTTGTTGCGTGAGGACGAACGTGTGAAATGGAACTAAATTTTTTGCTAGGAAAATTCGTGAAACGAATTTCTTTGCCTTTTTTATTAGTTTTTATTTCTTTTACGATTTCTCCTTTTTCAACAATGTCTTTTGTTTTTGCCCAAACTTTTTCCGCTTCGAGAATGTCAGCATAAGGCATATTCCAAAATTTCACTTTTCTCAAAACCAATTGCTCATTTTCAAATTGGAAGAACACAAACAAAAATTTATGCTCTAAAATGTCTTTGAAATTTGAGTCGTCCCATTCTTCATTTACGATTTCTTCGTATTTGAAATTTGGGAACGAAATATCTTCTTTCGGTAAATTGTTTTCTTTTAGGCGAACTGTTTTCACAATGATTTCAGCTTTTTCAAATTCTTCAATTTCTTTATCGAGTTCAATTCCTAAAATTGCTTTTGTAAGATTGGCATAGAAACTTTTTGCTGTGGTGTTTATTTCAACTCCTGTGATAGTCAATATTTCATCAACTGTCTTTCCATAATATGGTTTGAATTTGGAAATTACGATTTCCTCAATTGTAAGCTTTTTTGCAACTGCTACAGATGGAATTAATTTACCGTAAACTCCTGTTGTTTCATTAGCAATCGAGGCAATAATATGATTTACATATCCTTGTTTTAGCGAATATGCTCTTTGTTTCGCTGGAATTTTAGAAAAAGGTTGTTTTCTAACAGACAAAGCATTTACTCCTTTTGTGCAAGCTCCTAAATAAAATGTATCTCCTTCCGAAAGTTCGTGTGCTTTGCCGTCAGCAATTTTTTGTTTAATGAATTCCCAATCCTTTTTGATTATTTCTAAATCTGTATTTGGAAAATTCCATTCATCAACAAGTTTTATTATGTAATCGAGAATATTATAACCTGCCTGATGCAAATAGAAAATCAAAAGTATATTAGCATTTTTTTTCCAAAAATCGCTTTTTTCAAATTGTTGATTTACAACTTCAAGGTAATTGATAATGTTTAATACCAATCGTTCTTTTGAACGGTATTCATTGTTCTTCAACTGCTTTAAAGGAGAGGTTTTGAGTTCCATTCCAATTTCAAAAAAATCAGCTTCTGATTTTGAATTTGGATTATATCCAAAGTAGAACTTTTCAAGTATTTGCCCAAAATTTCCTTTGCCTGTGTAATTGTGTTCTAAAATAAGAGGATCGCAAATCTGTCTTAAAGTTTTTCCTTTAAGTAATTTAGCATAATCAATTACTGATATTTTATCTTCCGGATTGTAAGGTAATTGCATTATTTAATGTCAAAATCTGTAGGGTTCAGGAAATGCTTTATTTTTTTCATCACTAAACAATTCAAAACCAGTCTTCCATTTTTCGAACAATTGAAAACCATTTTCTGCACTACCAAAATAGGCTTTCACTTTAGTTTCCACATCCGAATATTGAAGCCACTTGTCTTCAAATTCTGAAATAAATTCTTCAAAAGTTCCTACATCTTTTGCTTTTGGGGGATCTTGTAAATTATATAATCCTTTTGCTGTCATAATACTATTGATTTATAAGTTCATTTGTGGTTGAGTTAATTTTCTGATTTAAAGCAACCCCAATTTTTTCAATTGCACCTACAACTAAAGCATTACCCATAAAGAAAGCTCTTTTTGTATCTGATACTCCTTCAAGTTTTGTATGGTCGTCAGGAAACATATTTAATCGTTCAAGTTCAACTGGTGAAAGTCGTCTAAAGCCTTTGGATGTTTGAATAACGTGTTTAAATCTTGACGGAGATTTTCCGCCTTCACCAGTAATAATTGTTCTTGATGGTTTGTCTAATGGGTCAGGAAAAATCATTCCTCCCTCACTGTAATTATATTTAAAACCTTGCGAGTTCGTTCTCATTTCCTTTTTTGGACCTTTTAAATATGCCCATTTGTCAAGATCGTTATTATCTATGTAAAACTCAGGCGTTACTTCTCCATTTTGGATAAGATCTTTCAAAAGCGTATAATTACCGTCATAGTTTGGTTGTGTTTTTATAGTTGTTACCAAACCGTTTATCATTATTCCTGAATTTTCAAAAAGTCCTGTCGTTCCACCTTTGTTGAAATTTTCTGAAATTTCAACAATGTCGCCTTTTAGTTTGAATTCATTCGGAAACAAAATATTGTCCGATTGAACTGGAAAAGCATTTGCCAAAGTTCCTTGGTTTAAAATCCAATCTTTTGAAGTTGTTTCTTTTATTTCATTGTAAATTGTTGAGTTTTGGGAATATGCCAAAATGAAAATTCTTCTTCTTCTTTGTGGCATTCCAAATTCGGCTGCGTTTATAACTCTCCACTCTACCGCATACCCCAACTCATTCAAGCTTTGCAATATAATTGCGAAATCACGTCCTCTTTGTCCTGATGGAGAAATTAAAAGTCTGTCAACATTTTCAAGAAATAAATACTTTGGTTTATTCTGTTTTTCTGAAATTATTTTATGAATGCTCCACCATAAAACACCCTTCTTTCCAATAAGTCCTTTTGAATTTTTTAAGGTTGTGGCTACCGAATAATCCTGGCAAGGAAAACCGCCAACTAACAAATCGTGATCTGGAATTTCAGATATTTCAACTGTTGAAATGTCTTGATTACAATGACTTTTTTTGTCCCAACGACTTTCATAAACCAATGAAGCGTGTTGCATTTTTGTCGATGGTTCCCATTGATTACTCCATACTATTTTGTAAGGGCTTTCAAAATCCTCTTTATAATTTGACGATGCAGATTTGCTATTCCATCCTTCTAAACCAAGTCTGAAACCCCCAACTCCTGCAAACAATTCTACAACTTTTATTTTATTTTCCATCGTGAATAGTTTTTAAGTAAATTGCTTTTTCTTCGGCTACTTTTAGAACTTCTGCAATATTATTTTCATATAAGATCTCATTTGCAATTTTATCGCTCAACCAACTTGTAACTAAATTGTTTTTGTCTAAATCGTAAAATTCAGCAAATTTTTCAACCTGTTCTTTTGTTGGTTTTCGTTCTCCACGCTCAAATTTACTAACAATGGCT
>PFUQ01000117.1:0-837 GCA_002790175.1 Flavobacteriales bacterium CG_4_9_14_3_um_filter_32_8 | reverse complement strand
TTTTTTCAGCGTCTCGCAAGGCATTTCACACAACGGTTTGCCGCTACCCGAAGGGCGGGATTTCTAGCACTAAATTTCATTAGGAGAACTGAATTTTCGGCTTGCACAAATGTGTCTGCGAAGCATGAAACCCCGCCTTTTGGGTAGGTGCTGTTAGCGGTAGTGTTTCTATGCTTCATTTGCAAGGAACTCTTTTATCTTGTCAATAAATGGTTTCATTCTCCAATACCCTTTTTTTGAATCTTCCAATTCCATTTCAACTTGTCTTTCGGCCTCACTTTCTAAATGAGTCAAATTTCTTAGTGAGTAAATTTTTTTTATATCTTCTGAATATGCCGTGTCAATAAAACCAATTCTTACGCCACAGTCAACTCTATCTTTGAATGGTATACTATTTTTAGGTGTCTTAGTGTCCTTGTAAACACAGGTAAATAAGTCTGCACCATCGTAAGTTAACTTTGTCAAGCTCCCCAATGCACTTACAGGTTTATAAGCTTTATGTGTCTGAAGTGCTTTAACTTCTATATGATCAGAATATTTGTCCCATAGTAAATAAGTTGTCACGGCTTCATAAATTGATGCGTATTGAATTATTTGAAATTTCACAAAAGGATGAATGTCGTCACCTGCAACGTATAACCCTTCCATTAGTTTTGAAATAAACCTTGCTGAATAGAAAGCACGTCCAACCTTGTTTCTTAACTCTATATTATCAATGAAGTCAAATTGGTTTATATGCCAATTAATATCTCCCGGTAAATCACGTTTGCAATATTCATTTATTTGTTCTCTGAGACCTTGTTCTAGTGGCATATAATTTTATTTTTTGTATTTACT
>PFUQ01000207.1 GCA_002790175.1 Flavobacteriales bacterium CG_4_9_14_3_um_filter_32_8 | reverse complement strand
CGCCATTTTTCCAAACTCATTATTGCTTTTTGGTAATCATCATAAGGGCTTTTCGATAATGCATTTGCGGTATTCGTCCCTATTAAACCATCCGGCGAAAGCCCATGTTTGATTTGAAACAATTTTAATGCAACAAAATAGGAAGAATCTGTGCTTTTTTCTGCCAAATAGTTATGAAGTATTAATGCTTTTTTCGATTGTCCATACGATTTTATAGAGTCTAATTTAAAAGGTTCTACTTTAATTTTTTCTTTTGAGATTGAAGCAGTTTTTAAGTACTTTTCTAATTGTTTTTGAAGGTTGATGTATTCTTGATGTTGTGGTTGAAGTTTTAACAACATAGTCGTTATATTATTTTTTTTTGAAGAAATGAATAGGTATTCGGGCAAATTAATTTCAAAATTTTTCCTTGGTGTTTCTGATGCTAATTTTGTCGAATCAGATGGGACAATTCCATAGTTAATATCTTTTGCAAATAAAAAATAGGAATTGGTTAATAATATTTCTAAGTCAGCAGCAACAGCATAACGGTCTTCTTTGTTCGGAATAGCCATCAATTTTTTTGATAATATTTTTAACGAATTACCAAAATAATAACTTGTGTCTAATCCATAGTTATATGAAGAGCATAATAAATTTATAAAATCGTAAGCATTTTTGTTCAATTCTAACGAATCACTAATCCATATTGGAGAATGGTTGGTATTCGCATAAAATTCATTCGTCCAGTTAGCATTGGTTAATGTGATGTGCTCAATTTTAGTATCAACTTTTAGATTAGAATAATTTTTAAGGAGGTAAGCAGTCAGGTTTTCTTTATAGTTGATTTGATTCGAATTTTCGGAACAAGAGAAAGTAAGAATAAAGATTAAAAAAAATAAAAGATAGTTACGCATTTGTCGATTCGATAATTATGTTTACGAACCAAAACCAAATAGTTCCCTTAAATGCCATAATTTTTTTAAATTTTATCTTTCAAAATTAGAGATATATCGTTTATGAATTGGGTTTAAACGAGAAAATAGTTACTAACCAACAATAGGTATTAAGAGTTCCAAATTTCCCAAGATTTTTCTGCTTGAAGCTTCAACATCTCCATTCCATTTAAAGTAACACAACCTTGTAATTTTCCTTTTTTTATAAATGCTGTTTCAGCAGGATTATAAATTAAATCGTAAAGTAAATGATTGGAAGTGAGTTGTTGATAATTAAAATTTGGAAAATCTGCTATATTCGGAAACATCCCAATTGGAGTTGTGTTAATAATTAACTGATGGTGTTTTATCACATATTCATTAATATCGCTGTAAGAAATTTCATTACTATTTTTAGGATTTCTAGCTACCAATAAACAATCAATGTTTAGTTCTTTTAATACAAAAGCCACCGTTTTTGAAGCTCCACCAGTTCCTAAAATTAAGGCACGTTCGTGATGATTTTCTAAAAATGGTTTTAACGACTTTTTAAAACCAAAATAATCAGTATTGTAGCCTTTTAGTTGATTGGTTTGTTGATTAATAAATAGGGTATTTACAGCTCCAATTATTTTTGCTTTTTCATCAATTTCGGTAAGATAGTTGATAATTTTTTCTTTGTAAGGAATGGTAACATTTAAGCCAATTAAATCAGGATTATTTTTTAGAATTTCTGGAAATTGGATAATGTTTTTAATATCAAATAAATCATAAGAGCAATCTAAAATATGTTCCTTTTCAAATTTTTCTGTAAAATATTTTTTTGAAAAAGAGTGGGATAAGGGATGTCCTATTAATCCGTATTGCTTCATGTAATTAAATTTATTACAAGTTTATGGAATTAATTAACATTTTTGGTAGCATTTATATTGCTAAATTTGTTTTTATGATGGAAGAGATAGAGAACATAACTTTAGCAGAAAAAGAACAATTATCAAAAGGATTGAAGTTGCCAATAATGGAAGAGTTTTATTCCATTCAAGGAGAAGGATTTAACACAGGTAAACCGGCTTATTTTATTAGAGTTGGAGGTTGTGATGTGGGTTGTTTTTGGTGCGATGTTAAAGAAAGTTGGAACCCTAATTTACACCCACTTACAACTATTACTCAAATTATTGAGAATACTAAAAAATATCCTGCAAAATCAATTGTAATTACAGGTGGTGAACCGTTGCTCTATAACTTAAATTTCCTTACCCAACAATTAGCCAACAATGGAGTAGAAGTGTTTTTAGAAACTTCTGGAGCTCATGTTTTAAGTGGTATTTGGCACTGGATTTGTTTATCTCCCAAAAAAAATATGCCTCCTTTAGCAGAAGTTTATCAACGGGCAGATGAATTGAAAGTGATTGTATTTAACAAAGATGACATCAACTGGGCAGAAAGCCATGCAAAAAAAGTTACCGATACTTGTAAATTATACTTACAACCAGAATGGAGTAACAAGGAAAAAATAATGCCTTTGATAATAGAATATGTAAAGGAAAATCCAAAATGGAACATATCTTTACAAACGCACAAATACCTACAAATCCCTTAAAATGATGAGCAAAACATTTCAGTTAGTAACAATCATCCTACTCCTTGGTTTTTCCAATTGTAGTGTTGCTCAGAAGCAACAAGAAGAAGTTTCTTCTAAAAATAAAAAAGCGATTAAATTATATGAAACTGGAAGAGCATATTATGATTCGAGAAATAATGAGTTAGCCGAAGTTAATTTTTTAAGTGCCATAGAAAAAGATCCTAATTTTATTGAAGCTGAGGTGCTTTTGGCATTCGTTTATACCGAAATGCGACAGTACGAAAAGGCATTAACACATTATTTAAGATGCATCGAAATTAATCCAAAATTTTATCCAGATATTTATCCATCAGCAGCAGCTCTACAATTAAAATTTGGAAGGTACGAAGAAGCCAAAAAAAACTTTGAAGCCTATTTAGGTTTTACCGAATCTCCATTAATGATGAAAGAAATGGCGAATGAAGGATTAAGTGATTGCAATTTTGCCATCGAAGCGTTGAAACATCCAGTACCTTTTAATCCTATCAATATGGGTGAAACTATAAACAGCTCTTTACCAGAATATTTTCCATCTATCTCTGTAGATGGATTATTATTTTTATATACTCGTAGATTAAATAGTGAGATGAACTATTCTGGGTTTAACGAAGATTTTTTTGTGAGTCGTTTTGATGGTAAAAATTGGACAGAAAGTATTAATGTAAGAGCTATCAACAGCCTCACTAACGAAGGAGCTCCATCTTTATCTGCTAATGGACGATTTTTAATTTTTACTTCTTGCGAAAACCCAGTTGATGGTTATGGTAACGAAAGAAAAGGTTATGGTAGTTGCGATTTATTTTATACGTACCACATTGGTGATAACTGGACAAAACCAGAAAACTTAGGACAACAAATTAATACGCGAAATTGGGAAACGCAACCTTCTTTTTCAGCAGATGGAAAAACACTTTTTTTTATAAGAGGCATTGGTAGAGGGGAAAGCAGGCAACAAGATATTTATTTCTCTATTTTAGGAGAAGACGGCACTTGGTCAATCCCAACTAAATTAAGCGATAAAATAAATACAAAAGGAGCAGAAGAGTCTGTTTTTATTCACCCCGATGGCAAAACACTTTATTTTTCATCAGACGGTCATCCAGGAATGGGAGGTTTGGATATTTTTATGAGCAGAAAAGACGAGAAAGGAGAGTGGGGAACACCTATAAATTTAGGATATCCCATCAATACATTTAATGATGAAAACAGCTTGTTAGTTGCTGCTGATGGTACTATTGCCTATTTCGCTTCCGATAGAGAAGGTGGGTATGGTAGTTTAGATTTATACCAGTTTGAATTACCCGAACATTTGAAACCAATCCGTGTTAATTATTTAAAGGGAAAGGTGTTTGATGCCATCACCAAAAAACCATTGGAAGCTCGTTTTGAATTAATAGATTTAGCAACTGGCGAAACTGTTGTTCAGTCTTATGCCGACCAGTCTAATGGTGAATATTTAGTAAGTTTGCCAATTAATAAAGAATATGCATTAAATGCTTCTTTTGATGGTTATTTGTTTTTCTCCGAAAACTTTTTGTTGGAAGAAGGAACTGCAAAAGAACCTTATCGAAAAGATGTCCCTTTACAAAAAATTGAACTAGACAAAACGGTGGTGCTAAAAAATGTATTTTTTGATACCGATAAATTTGATTTACAACCAAAATCAAAAGTAGAATTGGATAAACTAGTTAACTTTTTAACTAAAAATGCAACTGTTAAAATTGAGTTGGGTGGACATACAGACAATGTGGGAACAAGTAAAGCAAACCTATTATTATCCAACAACAGAGCAAAATCTGTTTATGATTATTTGATAGAAAAAGGAATTGAAGCTATTCGTTTATCCACTCAAGGTTATGGTGATACGAAACCTATTGCTGATAATTCAACCGAGGTTGGGAAATCAGAAAATAGAAG
>PFUQ01000006.1:444-18668 GCA_002790175.1 Flavobacteriales bacterium CG_4_9_14_3_um_filter_32_8 | reverse complement strand
TCCAGTAACAGTGTATAGCGTTGTTGAACTTGGATTAACTGTTTGGTTTTGCCCTGAACCTAATCCATTATCCCATTCATAACTTACACCACCAATTGCAGATAAATTTGTTGTGCTTCCATTACAAATGGTAACATCTGTTCCTGCATTTATGGTTGGTAAAGGATTAATTGTTAATGTTGTTATGATAATACTATCACAACCTAATGTTGTTTGTAAAGAATCATAATAAATTCCACCTGTTGATTGGAAAGAGCCACCCAAAAAGATACTATCTCCAATGCAAATATCAACTACAACTGGCAAATTATAAATAGGATGAACAGTTAATGTAGTTTCAATCAAACTATCGCAACCCAATGTTGTTTGTAAAGAATCGTAATATATTCCTGATGTTGTTTGAAGAACTCCTCCCAATAAAATATTTTCGCCTTGACAAATACTTGCGGTTTGTGGTAAATTGTAGATAGGATTTACGGTTAAAATCGTTTGTACTAAACTATCGCAACCTGCTGCTGTCTGTAAGGAATCATAATATATTCCAGCGGTTGTTTGAAGTAGTCCACCGAGCAAAATACTGTCACCTTGGCAAATAGCAACATTTTGAGTAATCGAATAAACAGGAGTAATATTAAGTGTGGTATTAACAATACTATCACATCCATAACTTGCGGTTAAAGTATCGGCATAAATTCCTGATGTGGTTTGAAATGATCCACCCAGTAAAATACTATCTCCTTGGCAAATAGATTCATTGATATTGGTGGTTAAAAAAGAGACTACAGAAAGGGTTGTGTTTACAATACTGTCGTTTCCTGCAGATGATGTAAGTGTATCGGAATATATTCCAGCCAAATATTGATAAGCACCCCCAAGGAAAATACTATCTCCATTACAAATAGAAGCACTGGTATCGATAACGGTTACCACAGAATCAACTCCAGTAATTTCAAAATAAACAGCATTTACCCAATCGTCAGGAGCACCAACTATTTCGTATTTAACGAGTGTAGAGCCATTTGCAATAAAACTTGAAAAATCATAATATTCATCATCTAATGTAGTTTTAGAATCTCCAAAACCACCCAATGTAATTAATCCTCCGTTTGCTAATATTCCATCATCATAACCACCCGCAACTGGGTCTATAACAGAACCGTTAATGATAACAGTTGAAATTTGTCCTCCTGTTCCAGTAGAGAATGAAAATCCCAAACCTAAAGTAGCTTCAAAACCTGGAAGGGCAGTATTAATAGGTGCAGTGATAATAGAATCAGTAACTAAAACTAATCCTCCAGCAGCTCCAGAACCTATCGAAACATGGATAGCAGAATTAACAACAGCAGGGTTGTTCCAAACTACAATAATGCCTACTCCATCAATATCTCCAGTATTTGTTTCTGTTGAAGTATAAACGATATTGGTGCCAGCTGCTGCTGCATTTAACCCAGGTCCGAATAAAGTGGTGACATCTTCATACCTTGTGTAATTAATAGAACCACCAGCATTAGAATTCGTTTGGTTTGGCATCGGCAAGATGGCTGATGGAAATAAAGAGCCACTAATTGTTATTGGATTTGCACCTGGATCTGGAACAGTGGGAATACTAGTATAATAAATATAGGCTTTATATACAGTTGTAGCATTTATAGGCTTTTCAATGGTTATCGGGCAGGATACAGAATTCGTCCCACAAGCATCTGCTCTAACTTGATACTTTCCAAAAGTATTTAATAATTGAATCATTTGAGCATTAGCAATGTTAGAAAATAAGATAAAAACAATTAAAATTGTTTTAAAAGAGATGGTTTTTAATTTTTTCAATTTCATAATTAGTATTAATATTTTAGATAGACGTTATACAAAAGTTTAAGTTGCATAGCAGAAAAAAATTATTTCATTATAGTTCTAACATAGTTTTAATGTTTAATTCAAGAATTTCTCCCATGTTTTTACACGTATTAAAAGTAGGTAAGTGATGATATTTATTTAATTCTTGTCTTAAAAATTGAACGTGTTCTTCAGTAGAGACCTTATCTTTCTTTAATACATTTACTAATTGGTCAATTTGATTTTTCCCATTAAAATACCTTTTTCTTAATAAAGATTTTTCTTCTTGTTGGTATTGTTCTATGGCTTGTAGAGATAGAGAATTTTGAGTGAGTTGAACAAAAAATAAATTATCTTTATAAAACTGAGGTAAATAAATTTTTAGCGATTTTTCGTACGATTGTTGATCAAAATCTATTGCTCTAATTCGATACTGCTCTTTGTCAAAATCTTGTGTAATCACAATAACAAAATTATAGGCTCGCATATCCCCTAATAATCTAACAAAACATCTTTCATTAAATTTTACAAACTCTTTAGCTAATCTTACATTATTAATTTCTCGATGTTTTGAAGTGACCTCTTCAATAAATTGATCGCCAGGCACACCAATAATATGCTCTTCAATTAATGTATCTTTATAATATATATAATGCATTTTATTGGGCGAAAAGTGGTGCTCTAACTCTAAACCATATACCCTCGAAGCATCAGCAATTTTGATGTAATAATAATCGTAATTATCGTTAATTTGATTGATAATTTTAATACGAAATGGTTTAGAATTTCCATAAGAACAATAATCTATTCCATCCACTGTTAAGTAATCCACTTTACTTCCATCTGAAATTAATAAGCGATAAATTTCGACTAAACTAGCATATAAAAAATCTATCTCATTAACATTATAAAGTGCTCTGTTCCACAATGTTGGTTTTCCATTATTATCAGCCAAAGGAACTAAGCTGGTGTAACGTAATAAATCTTCGTATTGCAATGGAATCTCAATGCTTATCGAATGTTTAATGAGGTATTCATTTAATGCATTATTAATTTTAAAAAAAGGTTTTTTATATGCTATGTGATTAAACTTCATAATTAAAATCTGATTGATAAAGGTATTAAACTAATTAGAATCATAACTATCGTTCAACAAAAATTGTACTTTTGAAAAGTAAATAATAAAATTAATTGCTTTATGAATATCGATTTAATAGGAAAAAATGCCATTGTTTGTGGAAGTACTCAAGGAATTGGAAAAGCAATAGCCACAGAATTGGCTTTATTGGGAGCTAACGTAATTTTAATTGCACGTGATGTAAAGAAATTAAGTGCATTTTGTAAAAAATTAGATGTTAGTAAAGGGCAAGTTCATCATTATTTAGTAGCTGATTTTAGCATTCCTCCTCAACTAAAATTGGTGATTGAAGATTTTTTAGAAATAAATGATATGAAAATTAATATTTTAGTTAATAATACTGGAGGTCCTGCTGGTGGGTTAATTGAAAATGCGAAGACAGATGAATTTATTCATGCTTTTTCTAGTCACCTCATCTGTAATCATATTTTAGTGCAAGCCGTAAAAGAAGAGATGAAAAAAAGTGGCTATGGTAGAATCATCAATATTATTTCTACATCGGTAAAACAACCACTTAACGGATTGGGCGTTTCGAATACTATTCGAGGTGCTGTTGCCAATTGGAGCAAAACTTTAGCCAATGAGTTAGGCGAATTTGGAATAACTGTAAATAATGTATTACCTGGTGCGACGAATACTGTTAGATTAAAATCAATAATTAGTAATACTGCCACAAAAACTGGAAAAAGTTCGAATATTATTCAGCAAGAGATGGCAAATCAAGTTCCATTAAAAAGAATTGCACAACCAGAAGAAGTGGCTTATGCAGTAGCATTTTTAGCATCACCAGCTGCAAGTTACATCAGCGGAATTAATCTTCCAGTGGATGGAGGAAGAACCAAAAGTTTATAAAAAAGAGGCTATTTTTAGAACAGCCTCTTGTTCTATTTTTTTATCCTTTAAGAACAAAAGTTATTGGTAAATTGTATAAAACGCTTACAGTTCTTCCACTCTGTTTCCCTGGTTTCCAATTGGGCATTGACTTTACAACTCTAATAGCTTCTTTGTCTAACAAATCATTTACACTTTTAAGTATTTTAACATCCTTTATCTCTCCTGTTTTTCCAACTGTAAACTGAATGTAAACCGTTCCTTGAATTCCAGCATCTTTAGCCATTTTAGGGTATTTCGTGTTATCACTTAGATATTGGAAAAGTTTTTTTATTCCACCTTCAAATTCAGGCATTATCTCTGCGATTGGAACTGGTGCGGGTTCTGGATCTATTTCTGGAGCAACATTCCATTTACTTGGATCAAATTTTGGATTTGGATCAGGTTCGGGCGTTGGATCTGAGCTAGGAGTTGGTTTGGTAATTACTTTTACAATCTCAAATTCATTGGAATTAATTTTAGGTAATTTAATTTTCACCATTGGCTTTTCTATTTTTCTAGCAACATCCGGCAATGGTAAATAGGGTTCTTCGGTGTCAATTATTTTTGTTCCTGGTAGTGATGAAATGTACACTGGTGAAGTCCACTCAAAAGCCAACAAAGTAAATCCTCCAGCAATTATTAACCCCAGCTGAAAACAAACACTTCTCCATTTTTCGAGTCTGTCTCGTTTTTTATTAAATTGATTCATGGTATTAGAATTTAATGGTTAGTAATATTGTAATAACTATAATTTTGCTACTTTTAGTATCTTGATGTTGTTTTAATTATAATTCCATAACGTGAAAAAGATTATATCTATTTTATCTATCGTATTAATTTTTGTAGGTTGCAAGCCTGCCGAACCTACAACAGAAAATACCGCTAATACTAAAAGATATGCTATTGGCAAAGGTGGTGGGTTTACGGGAGCCTATACCGAATACATTTTAGAAGAAAATGGTAAAGTGTATAAATATGATTTTAAATACGATAGAGAGGTATTTATCAAACAATTAGAAAAATCTGATTTAATTTATTTTTTAAATAAAATCGATGCTTTAGGACTCGAAGGAGTTGAAATTAACCAACCTGGAAATATGACTTACTATATTGATGTTAGAACAGGAAAAAATTCCATCAATAAAATAACTTGGGGTGCAAATCAATATTACCCACCCAACGAATTAGTTGATTTTCATAAAGAGTTGTTTAATAAATTAGCTGAATTAGAATAGTTTAATTTTTTACTATTCTGTTGACATATATACTTTCTCCAGCTATTAATTTTATTAGATAAACACCTTTAGATTGATTAGAAATAGTAACATCTAAATTATTAATTCCTTTCATTACTTCTTTGTTTTCAGAACCTATTAAACTTCCTAGTACATTATAAATTTCTAACTGAACATTTTGGTTAATATTGGAAATAAATTGAACAGAAAACACCCCATTTGTTGGATTAGGGAACACACCTAAGCTTTCGATATTGTGATGTTCTTCAACACCTACTGCAAACTGAGAAAACACAATGTTATCAATATAAGCATTGTCTCCTTCGCTATTAAAAGGAAAACCACTTAATGGGTCGGCAGCCTCACTAAAGCCCATTCTAGTTTCAAAAACTACCTCAAACTGAGTACCTGCAAAAGCATTTAAGTTAACTGCTTTGTTAACAAAAGGGTCTCCAATTTCAGTAATTGGATTGTAAGTACTTCCTATTTGGATTCCATCTGCCACAATTCTTAAACTACTTGCTTCTGGAACAGGCTGTCCTAACTGTAAAGCATACACTTTGGATGAAGTCTGTCTTAAATCGAAATATAAAGATGCTGCTGACCAACTAGTTGCATCTACACAAAATTTTGCAAAAGCAGCAAACTCTAAGTTTTTACTCCAAAAATTTGTGGTATCTGTGTCAGGAATAATTCCTGAATTGATAGGATCGCCACCAGTCATTCGCAAAGCGTAGGTTCCTGTAGCTGCTGAAGCATTAGAAACAGCAACATCAGACTGAACATTTTCTGTAAGCAGCATTGTGTCTAAAACAGCAACATTGCTTTCGAAAGTAACTTTATCGTTATGAAATAATGGATAAGGATGTTTTATACTGTGACCAATAAGCGTATCGTTCCCATTCATATTGTCAATTGAAAAAGCTGTCCAAGCATCTAACACATGTATTCCATTAGCTGAAAGATTTACAGTGTTGGTAAATGTATAAGACGTGGTGTCTTCAGCATACAATGTGTTTCCTAAGCTAAAAGTTTCACTAACTATAGCTCCTCCATCTAATTGATAAGCAACATCAATATTGGTTCCAGCAGCTAATGAATCGCATCCCAGAAATTGGATTTCAACTTTCACAGTTTCGCCTCCTGTTAAATGACAATCGGAAATTGGGGAAACGATTTTTGAAAGTGCAACATCAACATTTTGTTGAATTTTATTCTCAATTTGTAGGTTGATGATGCTATCATTTAAAGGTTGTGCGTCAAAATTATAGTTCACCCAAGAACTAACGGTGTGAAATCCAATAGTTGACAAATCAGCACTTGCAACAAAGGTGTAACTAATGGTATCTCCACCATTAAATTGGCTTGCTAAGGTTATTAATTCATTTACAATTGCACCACCGTCAACCTGAAAATGAACTGGAATGGTATCTCCAGGAAGTAAATTAATCATACATCCATTGTTTCTTATTTTTATGGTTACTGTTTCGGCATTTGTTAAACCACAACCTGTAGTTGGAGATTCAACAGAAAGTATAGCAAGGTCGTTATCTTCAATTGCAAAACCAACACCAACGGCTGCCCATGCTTTTGATGTCTCTATTACTGCATTAGAACATACTCCATATAAATCTTCTGCTGCTTGAAGCGAACCAGCTCGAGCATCTGCATATTCGGATGATTGAGTAAGATAAACAGATAAATTACGATACGCAATAGCAGCAGCGGTGTCTAATCCTAAACCTCCAACCACATAAGCATCTCCATTATCGTTGGTGCCACTTCCTCCATCCGAAAGTAAATAAAACCAGTAATTTTGAACTCCACTATTGGTATGAACTCCACCATTATCTACTGCTGTAAATTCCCAATTTACTCCTAAATAAGTATCAGGATCCCCTTGTGAGTTGGGGTCTGACATGGATCGAAATCCAGTTCCGTTAACATCAAAATCTTCACCAACCAACCAATCGCCGTTAGCTGAATCGGCATAAAACTCAATAGCTGCACCAAAGACATCACTAAAGGATTCGTTTAATGCTCCAGATTCATTTTGATAGACCAAGTTTGCTGTATATTCTGTAACTCCGTGGGTAATTTCATGACCACCAACATCTAGAGAAGTTAAAGCGGTATAAGTTGTACCATCACCGTCACCATAAGTCATTCTTACCCCATCCCAAAAAGCATTAGCGTAGTTCACATCATAGTGTACATAGCTTAATAAAATTGAGCCAGCATTATCATAACTGTTTCTGCCATGCTTACTCAAATAGTAATCATAGGTCATTTCTGAAGCCCAATGAGCATCTGTTGCTGCTTCATCTTGTTGAGCATTTACATTGTTCCAATTATTATCGGAATCAGTAAAATCTACTGCTAAACCATAATCTGTTCCTTGCAACATATTGTAAGTTTCAATTCCTCCACCTCTAGCGTATTCTCTTAAACGATAGGAATTGGAAGCTAACGAATCGGTTTGAATAGATTGTGTTCCAGTATATTTGGTAATTGCAGTTCCTGTTACCTCTGCTGTGTGAATTTTATTGTAAGCATGGATAATTTTTCCTGTTAATGCATCTACAAAAACATCTTGTTTAGCCAAAGGTTTTTCAGAATACACCTCTACTTGATATGCTAATTGATAATTACTCCCAATTTGTGTAAAATAGTTATCAAAGTAAACAATTTTTGCTTTTGGATAATAGGTAGCATTGGCATCATTTTTAATTTTCTTGATGAGTTGTTCTGCTCCAGCATTTTCCCACATATATTTTTTTGCATTTACATGAGCAATTGCATTTTCAACAGCATCTTTGGTAGTTAAAACAACTGAATTATTTGCAACAATTCCGCTTACTAGTTTGCCATTAGAAGAAATTACTTGTTGATTTTTTTCATGCACTAAATATTGAGCACCATAAACTTCAACACCGCTATTGTATTGTTGAAAGCGATAATGGGTAAAACCTAATTGGTCATTTTCTTTTTTTAATGTAACTAATTCATCATTGGTTGATAAGCCTAAACCCTGTTTATATAACTTTAAAAGGTTATCTACAGTAATTGGACGGCTTGTTTTATAAGTAATAAAATTCTCCCCTTTTTTTGATTGGATAAAATCGGTTAACTGATTTTGTTGAGCGAATATCGAATTTCCAAAAAATAAAGCTATAATTAATAATGTATTTGTTTTTCTCATAAGAAATTAGTTTAGAAGCTTAAAAATATTAAATTATTTTTAATTTGTTTCGACTATTTGATGAATGGTTAATATTCGTGTTTATTGGGTTGAAAAAGAGATAGAAAAATTGATTTAAATAAAAAAGGTTGTGAAAAACTATACCTATGTAATTATAAAAAGTACATTTCCCGACTCTTGGTAGGTTTATCTCAACCGATGCAGATGAAACTCTTTGGAAGATAACTTTATTTCATATTCTTATTGAAATATTCTTTTAAGTTGTTTTCAAGTAGAAGTTTATTGGAATGCAAACTAACTTTGTATTGCTCTAACAATTCAAAGTATTTCGATTTCCAATAATTAACTGTTTCAAAAGAGATATTGGGTTTAGTTAGTGCTTCGAGCTTATATTCTAAAGGCATAAATTCAATTAGTAAATGCAACTTTTGAGAATTAGTGTTACATTAGTAGTTACTCTTTTAGCTTATTTTAGAATTATCAAGTGGAATAAATAATAAATTTCCTACCTCACTAATGTAAAATCATTGGTTTTAATTTCGTTTGCAAGTTCTAATACTGTTTTATTGATAAATACTTTTTTTAGATGCTCACGAGCTATCTTAAAATCATTATGGATAGGACATGGGTGTTCACTCGAACATTTTGAAAGTCCAAGTCCACAAGACTCAAAAAAGGATAATCCATCAATAATTTCAATCACATTAATAATAGGAGACTTTAAATTGTCTTCCGATAAATAAAATCCTCCACCAGGTCCTTTAACAGAAGTAATGATGTTTTTTTTGGCTAATTCCTGCAAAATTTTACCCGTGTAAGCCTCTGGAATTTTAAGTGTTGTTGAAATGTCTTTTCCTCCTTTTGGACAAGATTTATCCCCTTCTATAGCAAGAAATAAAACAGTTCGTAATGCGTATTTACATTTTTGTGATAGCATTTCTGTAGTTTAAAAATGACCTAAAGCGGCTTTACCTTTTTCTGTTAAATTCTCTAAAGTCCAAGCAGGTTCCCAAACCAAATCAATGTTGACTTCATAAGCTGGATAATTGGCTAAGATTAACTGCTTAGCATCCTCAACAATCATATCACCCATTGGGCAACCAGGAGAAGTAAGTGTTAAATCAATATTAATTTTGTGGTCAGTTTCATTGATTTTTGCTGCATAAACTAATCCCAAATCTACAACATTCACCATTAATTCTGGGTCTATTACTCCTTTTAGCAATTCTACTATTTTTTCGTTTAAGGTATTCATTATTCGATATTTTTTGGTTGATGAAAAATAATTTTTACGATATTAAAATTGTATAGTGCAACGGACAAAAACAAAACGATTCCGCTTATACTTACTAAAAAATTTATTGTTGTAAGTATTCCTAAAAGAAATAAAATAAATCCTAAAGCAAAAATCCATACTTGTGCAATAGCTATTTTTTCGTGATAAAGTTCTTTTGGCAAAGGCATTTTTACTTTTCCAATTTTACCTCTGTAAACTTTTAGCCAAATAATAAAAGGTAAAGTTTTATAGGTTTGTCCCATAATTAAAGAAGTAAAAAATCCGATAAAAATGGCACTTCCATAAGCTACTGATAAAGGTAAGGTTATGCGTTGAAGAATTTCAAAATTTAAAGCTAAGATTATTATTGCCGCTAACGGAATAACAAACACCACAAAAGAGAGGGCAGATTGTTTCATTCCAATATCGAGTTGCTTTTTTACTCTTTTTTGATAGGCTTCATAAAGGTATGACAAATAACCAAAAATACCCACCACAACTAGTATTACACTAATAGTTACAACATAGTTAACTTGAAGATAAAGTGAAACAATTCCGATAATTAATCCTAAATTAATGAGGTAATAAGCAAAGGTTAATTTAATTGTGGTTAGATTGTGAGCAACCATAAACATGGGCAACAACCGACTACTTACTCCAATAATTAGTTGAATCATCCAACCTGCCAAACCTGCATGAGCATGGAGTTTTAAAAGTTCTAAATGGGATGGTTTTAAAAAAGTATGTGTAAAATTAATTGCTAAAGTTAATCCTGCCAAGACGGTAAATAACAACCAAATTACAGCAGTAACGATAAATGTTCGTTCTATACTTTTTTTGGTAGATTGATAGGCGGTAACTAAAACATTTAAAACAAAAAGCACAACTGCAATTACAATTATGCTTCCAGCAATAAACATTAGTGTTCCGAACGAAAAAAACCAAAAGGAAATTGCTAGTAAAATAGCTCCAAATCCGAGTAAAAAAAATGACGAAAATGCCAATTTTTCGCTGAATAATTTTACTTCCATAATAACTGGAATGAGTTGGTATAAGGCTCCAAATATTACCATGGTTATCCAACCTAAAGCCAGTAAATGTGTAATGGACAGTAAGATGGGGTTAAAAAAATGTTGTGTAAACGCAGCAGAATTAAACACAATCAAAAGTGTAACAACAAGCCAAGTTATTGCTCCAAACATAAAATGAGGAACAACAACCCAAGACGAAGGGGCATTTTGGCTAGCTATCTGATTCATTTAGTGATGAATTAGTAATTTAACATTTTCATCGTCCATTTCAGCAATCCAGGTTTTGAAATTCCGTTCTGCTAATTCGGGCAACAAATATTGTGGTATTTTTTTATGATGAACATATAAAAAATCACCTGCTCCCAACTCTTCTAATTCCTTTAAAATAGTTACCATCGGCAAAGGCATTTCTAAATCCCGAACATCTACCTCATGAACTTCCTTTTTGCAATTGGCTTTTTCTTTTTCCAGTTCTTCGATAGAAACTTTAACGACTAAGTTGTTAATGATTGAAGTTTCTGACTTCTTATCAGTTTTTAAGAAATAGGTATAAATTACTCCATCTTCATTTTTTACCATACTCACATATCCTTTAGCATTTACAATTTTTATGAGTGGTGTTGGCTCAAAAGTATTGATAATTTCTAACGCATATCCGTCTTGGAGTATGGCTAACGCACCCATAATTTCTTTAAATGGGTCGTTGCCTTTTGCTAAAGATGGTCGAACATCTAGCGAGGTAACTTTAGCTTGTTGAATGGCATTGATAATTTCCATAGGTTTTGTTTTTTCTAGTTTTTCAGGTTTTAAAATGGGATTTATTTCTACTTCAAAACCAATTTCTTCTAATTTTTTAAAAAATATTGCGATGTCACATTTTCCAATTCTAGCAGCATCTTCAATCGTAACTCTCGATGCTAACACCTTACGCAATATTGGATTCCGTAACTTATTAAAATGTGGATTGATAGAGGCGATAGCATCGATTGTTTTTTCGTTTTCTTTAATTAGAATCGATATTTTTGTTTGTGAATTAATCTTCATTCTTCCAAAATTCGGGTGTAAATTTTTGACTATTAATTTTTATTTTCGACAAAGCAATTCCGATTGCTCCCATTCTATCAGAAGGTATTATTTTCTCTAAATATGGGAACATCGTCCTTTCTTCAAACCGAATATGATTGATTAATACCACTGATAATTTTAATACTATACCCATCACATCAGTTGTTGCTTCTTCAATTTGTTTTATTAACATCCTTATTTGTTGATGTTCGGCAATAAATTGAGTTTTAATCTCATTATTTTCAATTTCTGGGAGGAACCATTTTTCTTCATTATCAAAATGTGTTGAAGTATTGGTTGTCCAAAAATCTTTTACAAAAAACTGCAAGGTTTTTAAATCCATTTCATGAGCTTTTTTTAATCGAGAACAAAACACCAACGCATGATGATGCTCTTGAGAAAGCACCACCAAGTTTTGGCTTCTTTTTATAGGTGTGTTTTTTATCATTTAAAATTAACTTAATAATTCTTTTTCAAGTTTTATCGCTTTCGGAAAAAGGATGTTGTTTTCTAAATGCACGTGTTGGTGTAAATCTTTTTCAAATTCATCCAATTTACTGTAAAGCACTTGGTAAGAAGTACAAGCATCTGCTGGCGGAGTAAAGTTATTACTTAACAGATGTATTTCATCCATGTATTCTCCAACCGTTTCATGTTCTGTCATCATCATGTTGATAGGATTTTCAATATTTCCAAATGCCGAAGATGCTATTTTGCTGTTTTCTTTTTTAGTGCTAACTAATTCTTTGATGTAAGGAAAAAGAACCATTTCTTCTTTTTCCATGTGAGCTTTAAAATCTGCTGCCACTCTTTCATACAATTGAGCTATTTTTATTACCTCGGGATGGTTACTGCCATGTCTGTTTGCCACTTTATCACTGTATTCGTAAAGCATAGTAACATTATCTTTTACATATTTATGATGAACATTAATGATGTAATCTACTAAGAAATCTAGTTCCCAAGAATTAAAATCATGTTGTGTATTGGTAACTTGATTTTCAACTTCGGCTAGTGCAGAAACAACTACTTTTTCGTCAATTCCTTTTGCATCACATGCTTCTTTTAGTGATTTTTTTCCTCCACAACAAAAATCTAAACCAAACTTGCTAAATACTGCTGCTTTTCTATAATCTGCTGCAACTAATTCGCCAATAGTTGTAGGCTTTTCACCCATATTTAACTTGCTAATTTTTACTTCCCAAAATTGAGGACCTTCTAAAACATATTCCCAATCAAAAGTTTGTCCTCTTTCTGCTACCATTTGATAATAAAGTGGTTTTGGATCGTGGTCGTTATGAATAATAAAAGATTCTCCACCATCTAATTCATCAAAACATTGAAAAATTGTTGAATGTTTAAATCTTGGTTCAATTTGCGTTACATCTAATGTTTCCATAATTATATTTTTTTAAGAATTATAAATTTATTTATTGGCAAATATAGGCACTATTTTTTAAATAAAAGATATAAAGGTCTTTTATTCTTGTAAAAGTTTTATATCAATAGAATAAATGAAATAGAAATCCATTAGAAACCCATTGTATTTTAAAAAGAATTATTAGGATTAAAGCTATTCTGTTTCTAAATAATCCAAATCTTTACCATAACTTTCTTCAAGGAAAAATACCGCAACAATAGCTAACACAATAACTGTTGCACCCACAATCATAGAGGATTGGATAATTCCCATGCTTTCTGACATATATTTCCACCAAATTAATACAGGAACAGTGGCTCCTCTAACAAAGTTGGGGATAGTAGTGGTAGCCGTTGAACGAATATTAGTTCCAAACTGCTCTGAAGCAACAGTTACAAACACCGCCCAATATCCATTAGCAATTCCTAATATAAAAAGAATTAAGTATAAAAATTCTGGGGTATAGCCACTAGCAGAAAAATACCATACACTTAAAAAAGAAAGAGAAATGATAGCAATCCATAATGCTTTTTTTCTTGATTTTAATTTTTGACTAATATAACCAGTTATTACACTTCCAAGTGCGGCTCCGAAATAATGATACATAATTGATTTTCCAGGGCTTACTGCACCAGTAACACCTATCGCTTCTCCAAATTCTTTTGAAAAAGTAACCAAAACACCTATTGTAAACCAAACAGGAACGCCAACAAATATAGAAGCTAAATACTTAATAAATTTTTCCCGATTTCTAAAAAGACTTAAAAAATCTCCTCGTTTTGCCGTACTTTCTTTTAATTTATTAAACATTCCTGATTCATGGATGTAAAGACGAAGCCCGAGCAGTAATAAACCTAAAACTCCTCCTACCCAATAAGATTCTCTCCATCCCCATTCTGAAACCCAAAAAGCCAATGCTGCTCCAATAATTCCTATTCCAGATACAATACTTGTTCCCCATGCCCGAGTTTCTTTGGTCATTACTTCCGAAACCAATGTGATACCAATTCCTAATTCACCTGCTAAACCAAAACCAGCAATAATTCGAAGCGTTGCATATTGGTTAAGTGTTTGTACAAAACCATTAGCAATATTAGCCAGAGAATACAATAAAATAGTTAGAAACAAAGTAGATAATCGTCCTTTTTTATCGCCTAACATTCCCCAAACAATTCCCCCCAAAAGCATTCCAATCATTTGCATGTTTAAAAGATAAACTCCTGCATTTTTAATTTCATCAGCAGCAATTCCAATTTCTTGTAAGCTTGGAACTCTTACAATACTAAAAAGTATTAAATCGTAAATATCTACGAAATATCCCAATGCAGCTACAATAACTACAATGTTTAATGGATGAGTATGACCTTGTTTAAGCATCGATTTAAAATAATAAATTCTGTTTTTTCTTCAAATTTGACCTTAAAAATACACAAATCACCTATTTTTTTTGCAGTTAACGGAAAAAAACTTTTTTCCGTTAACTAAAAAGGCTTATTCATCCTTTTTTATACCATTTTAATTTGGTGTTTTTGCATAAAAATGAGCAATTTTGATGTATTGATACTAAGATTGCTTTGATGTACAGATTATTACTTTTATTATTTTTGATAGGAATTATTTTTTCGAACTGTACTTCTAATCAAAAAATTGCTGCTTTAAAACCAGCACCCGATGATGCCAGTCCATTGGTTTATGACAATACAGCGTCTTTCGTTAGTTTACCCATTACCATCCAATTAAAAGATGTGGAAAATCAGTTGAACAAATTGCTGAACGGTTTAATTTATGAAGACAACAATATTGAAGATGACAACTTAACGGTTAAGATATGGAAATTAGCCCCCATCACTTTAGAAAATACAATGGAAGGAAAAATTAAAACCATTTTACCACTCAAAGCAACTATCAATTATCGGTATGGCATTGATAAATTTGGAGTTCAGTTGTACGATACCCGCGAAATAAAATTAGATGGAAAAGTAAACTTGTTGAGCAACATTGGTTTAACCAATTGGAAATTAAATACCAAAACCGAATTAAAATCGTTGGAATGGAATGATAGTCCAAGTATTACTATTGCTGGAAAAAGTATCGCCATTACTTATTTAATTAATCCAGCCATCAAGTATTTTAAAGCTGATATCGAAAAAAGTATTGATGATGGAATTAAACAATCGTTAGATTTTAAACCCAACGTATTGGAGGCGTTAGAAAAAATTTGCACACCAACCGAAATGAGCCCCGAATACGAAAGCTGGTTGCGTATTGTTCCTGTTGAGTTGTATGCCACCGATGCATTGTTAAAAAACAACAGTTTAAAAATGGAAATGGGTTTAAAATGTTACATCGAAACATTGATAGGACCAAAACCAGCAACAAAATTTGATAAAAATAAAATTTTATTAAAACCCGTTTCTAAAATGCCCGACAAAATAATTGCCAACATTGTCGCCGTTTCTACTTATGAAGAAGCCACAAAAATAATGTTAAAAAATTTTCAAGAACAAGAATTTGGTGGGGGAAAGAAAAAAGTGACCGTTAAAAACCTAGCAATATGGCATAAAGGAGGGAAAATGGTAATTGCATTAGATTTATTAGGAAGTGTAAACGGAACGGTTTATTTATCAGGATTTCCGCAATACGACGAAGCTACCAAAGAAATATTTTTCGACCAATTGGATTATGTGTTAGATACCAAAAATAAAATTCTACGGTCTGCCAATTGGTTGGCTTCGAGTTATATTTTAAAAAAAATTCGAGAAACTTGTCGCTATTCTATTAGCCCTAATTTAGAAGAAGGCAAACAAATAATGACGACCTACACCAAAAATTATTCACCAATGCCTGGAGTTTTTATCAATGGAACAATAGATGGCATTGCATTTAAAAAAATTCAACTCACCAACAAAGCCATTATTGCTTTTTTAAACATTAACGGAAAAGTGAGTGTTACCATTGATGGGTTAAAGTAGAAAATTCATTTTTATATTGAACGACAAAAAAATTACTGGTCTCTGCCATGTGGCATCTATTATCTTTAAACCAAACATCCGTTTACTGACGGACTAAACCTTTTTCATTACAAAAATCTTTTGCACTTAAGGTGGGTAATCAAGATTGTATTTCATTGTGCCGTGACTGTGCCGACATCTGCACATTATGTGCAAGGTTTGATGCAAGAGGTTCTGCGTACGGACAAGAACTTCACGCTTTGTGTGCTGAAATTTGTAAAGCATGTTCAGAAGAATGTGTTAAACACGCTTCTCCCCACACTAGTTGTAAAGAATGTGCTGACGCTTGCAAAAAATGTGCAGAAGTTTGCGAAGAACTTGCTTCAGTTAAAGCATAATTTATCAAAAAAAGCCTTATTCCAATTTTAGTGCAAGGCTTTTTTATTTAATTTTTTTAGTGTGAATAATGTAACTTATAGTAAAAACTGTGTAACACCATGCCTTATTTATCAACTCACCTTTGTAAAGTGAAAATTAATTCACTAACTAAAACTAAATATGATGAAAACAAATTTACAAATTGCATGGATAGCAGCTTCGCTGTTTTTAATTCCAAACATAAATTTTGCACAAGCACCTAACTTAGGAACTGCTGCCGATTTTATTCTTTTTACTACTGATGGACCAGTAAATATGACGAGTACGAATCAATTAACAGGTAATGTAGGAACCAATAATGGAACCTCAACAACTTTTAATAACATAAATGGTCAACTGCACGATGCCGATGGTGTTACTGCACAATGTGCTGCCGATTTATTAATTGCATACAATCAGTTGAACGGTACTGTTCCTAATTTCTTTCCTTCTTCATTATTAGGAAATGGCGACACCTTAATTGCTGGAGTTTATTCTATTGCTGCTGCAACAACATTAAATTTAAACCTTTACTTAAATGCTCAAGGTAATGCTAATGCAGTATTTATTTTTCAAATAGCAGGACCTTTGTCAACAAATGCTGGGTCACAAATAAAATTAATTAACAATGCAAAAGCTTGTAATGTTTTTTGGAAAGTAGAAGGGTTAGTTGACATGACAACAGAAACTTCAATGAAAGGAACTGTTATTGCCAACAATGCAGCCATTTTAATACACACGGGTTGCACTTTAGAAGGTAGAGCTTTATCTACCGCTGGAGCAATTACAGTGGATGGTATTTTAGGTTATACACCAATTGGTTGTGGAAGCCCAACACTTACAGGGCCAACTGCTCCTTCATTAGGTACGGCTGCTTGTTACGCAATTTTTTCTACTGATGGTTCTGTTTCTAATACTGGCATTACTACAATAACAGGAGATGTTGGAAGTAATAATGGTTCTGCAACTGGTTTTAATCCCTTGTTAGTAACAGGTAATATTCATCCTATTCCAGATGGATCTACCGCACAATGTGCAGCCGATTTATTGGTAGCTTATAATTATGTAAATGTATTGCCTTACGATATTGAATTAATGTTTCCTGTATTGCTTGGAAATAGCTTAGTGCTTACTCCACACACTTATTTGATTGATGCTGCAGCTCACCTTACCGATACACTTTTTTTAAACGCACAAGGTAATGCCAACGCAGTATTTGTTATTCAAATCAATGGAGCATTAACATCTAGCACTTATTCACAAATTGTTTTAACCAACAATGCTCAGGCAAAAAATGTATATTGGAAAATTGAAGGTGCTGTAAGCATCAACAACTATTCTCTATTTTGTGGAACAATTATTTGCAATAATGGAGCTTTAGGAGCTTTAAACACAGGTGTTACACTAAATGGAAGATCACTTACTACAACAGGTGCAATTACTACTACTGCAATTACCGCCATAGCTAGTCCGATACCTGGAAATTGTGGAACGGTAGGTATTTCTTCACTTGATGATGAAAACGAAGCGATTACCATTTATCCAAACCCTTTTAGTACATCTGCAACCATTGTTTTAAATGATTTTTCTAAATCAAATAAAACAGAACTAAGAATGTACAATGTGTTGGGAAAAGAAATGATGAACGTAGTTATTACTAAATCATCTACTACTTTCGATACCAGTAATCTTACTTCTGGAGTTTATTTTTATCAACTAACTGATAACAATAAAACCATCCAGTCAGGTAAATTGATTGCAAGGCAGTAATAACTATTGTTAAATA